>CAJFMB010000010.1 GCA_904390925.1 uncultured Subdoligranulum sp. | reverse complement strand
CAGGAGTGGCGCCGCTGACGCTGCGCCACTCCTGCTAAAATTCAATATTCCTACTCAGGGGCTCTTTTTGTGCTGTCCGCACAACCTGGGGCGGTTCAGCGGTTTGGCACCCGGGGGAGCTTTTGCTTTGACAGACTACGGACCCAAACCGACAGGATACGAAAATTTCCCCTCAGGAATGGAAACGTGTGCTAGAATTTCCACACATTCAAACGGAAAACCGGACAATGTGACAGAAAACCGGCCGTAATGCTGTCATGCAAACGCTTTTGCATCCGTCTTTCCGGGTTGTCAAACGATTTTGAGGAGGAAACATCATGGCACTTGATATGCTCCGTATGGAGGACATCATCAACTACGGCTCAAAATGCCTGCCGTATCTGATCCCGTTTCTGTTGCTTCTGATTGTGGCCATTGTTCTGGTTTTCGTCACCAAGAAAAAGACGGAAGCCAAACGCAAGCTGATCCGCAGCGAATCGGTGATTGCCGTACTTCTGGCGCTGGCCCTGGGCGTCACCGGCATCTGCATGGGCCCCATGTATTCGTCTTTGAGCCTGGTCATGCAGCCGGCCGACGTGCTCAGCGATGAGACCGCAGCCGCCGGCAAACAGCTCAGCAGCGACATCGGCGACGAGGGCGTTGTCCTTTTGAAAAACCAGGACGGCACCCTGCCCCTGACCGAGAAAAAACTCAATGTGTTCGGCTGGGCTTCCACCAATCCCTGCTACGGCGGCACCGGCTCCGGCGGTGTGGACAGCTCCCAGTCCATCTCGCTGCTGGCAGGCCTGGAAAACGCCGGTTTTGAGCTGAACACCGAGCTCAGCGACTTCTACACCGACTACAATACCGTCCGCGAGACCGGCAGTCTGGACGGCAACACCAACTGGACGCTGCCTGAACCCTCCGCCGACAGCTACACCGCCGAGATGATGGACAACGCCAAGGCCTTCTCCGACACAGCGCTGATCGTGATTGCCCGGATCGGCGGCGAGGGCGATGATCTGCCCACCGACATGAGCACCGTCAAGTACATCACCGACGAGCCCGGCATGGCCCACGAGGGCGACTTTGTCGCCGGCCAGACCTATCTGGAACTGAGCAAGACCGAGCGGGATCTGGTGGACCTGGTCACCTCCAACTTTGACAATGTCATTGTGCTCTACAATGGCGCCAATGCCTTTGAGCTGGGATGGGTGGATGAGTACGAGAACATCCGTGGTGTGGTCACGGTGGCAGGCCCCGGCCAGGACGGCTTCGGCTCCCTGGGCCGCGTGCTCAGCGGCGAGGTCAACCCCTCCGGCCGCCTGGCGGACACCTATGTCTATGACCTGACCAAGACCTACAACTTCAACAACATCGGCAGCTTCCTCTATGACAACACCCAGGAGTTTGCCGACAAGGACACCGACCTGTACAACCTGGTTTCCTTCGTCAACTACACCGAGGGCATCTATGTGGGCTACAAGTTCTACGAGACCGCCGCGGTGGAGGGTCTGATCGACTACGACACCACGGTGCAGTATCCCTTCGGCTATGGTCTGTCCTACACCACCTTTGAACAGAAGATGAGCGACCTGCAGGTGTCGGAGGACGGCAGCGTTTCCTTTGACGTCACCGTCACCAACACCGGCGATGTGGCCGGCAAGGATGTGGTGGAGGTCTACTTCACCCCGCCCTACACCAACGGCGGCATTGAAAAGGCGGAGGTCAACCTGCTGGACTTCGGCAAGACCGGCCTGCTGGACCCCGGCGCCAGCGAAACCCTCACCTTCACCTTCAACGAGGAGGATCTGGCATCCTACGATGATCTGGTCAACCGCGCCTACGTGCTGGAAAAGGGTACCTACAACATCAGCATCCGCAGCGATTCCCACACGGTGCTGGATTCCCGCGACTTTGTCAAGGATTCCACCGTTGTGTATGACCAGGACAATCCCCGCTCCACCGATCAGATTGCAGCCACCAACGTCTTTGACGATGCCCGCGGCAATGTGACCTATCTGAGCCGCGCCGACCACTTTGCCAACTATGCCGAGGCCACCGCGGCGCCTGCCTCCTACAGCATGCCCGACGATGTCAAGGCGGTCTTCCTGAACAACGACACCTACAACCCCGAGGACTACAACAACCCCGACGATGTCATGCCCACCACCGGCGCCAGCAACGGCGTCATGCTGGCGGACCTGGCCGGCAAGGACTATGACGATCCCCTCTGGAACGACCTGCTGGACGAGCTGACGGTGGAAGATATGGGCACACTGATTGCCAAGGCGGGCTTCTCCACCATCGAGATCCCCTCCATCGGCAAGGTTGCCACCAACGAGATTGATGGCCCCTCCGGACTGCATTCCTTCTTCAATCCCAACATGAAGGGCTACTCCTACCCGGCGCCCACCACCCTGGCCTGCACCTGGAACAAGGAGCTGGCCCACCGCCTGGGCGAGCTCATCGGCACCGAAGCCTCCGAGGTGGGGGTCAACGGCTGGTACGGCCCTGCCATGAACATCCATCGCTCCGCCTTCTCGGGACGCAATTTCGAGTACTACTCCGAGGATGCGCAGCTCAGCGGCGAGATGGCCGCCCAGACGGTGGCTGCCGCTCAGGAGCGCGGCGTCTACTGCTTCCTCAAGCACTTTGCCCTCAACGACCAGGAACTCAACCGCAACAACCAGCTCTGTGTCTGGGCCAACGAGCAGGCCATCCGGGAAATCTACCTGAAGGCCTTTGAACTGCCCGTCAAGGAAGGCCACGCCACCGCCGCCATGGCAGCCTTCAACTACATCGGCCATGAATGGGCCGGCGGTTCCTCCGCACTGATGAAGACCGTCCTGCGTCAGGAATGGGGCTTCCACGGCATGGTTCTGACCGATGCGGCACTGGATGGCTATAACTACATCAACGGTGACCAGGCCATCCGCAACGGCACCGACGCCATCCTGAACCCCGACCTGGTGGAGGAAACCTCGGTCCATGACCAGACCAGTGCCACCTCGGTGCTGGCCATGCGGGATGCCTCCCACAACATCCTTTATGCGGTGGCCAACAGCAACGCCTACATGACGGAACAGGATGCCGGCAGCATCAGCTGGGAGACGGTCTTTTACCTCTGCCTGGCAGCGATCATCGTGGTGCTGGCGGTCTGCGAGTGGATCACCATCCGCCGCTACCGCAGCCGCAAACAGCAAAGCTGACTGTTTGCCCAGAAACGGTTATGAACCGGCCGACCCTCACTGGCCGGAACCGGCGGCGCCCCGCTGCCGATCCCCCTTACGCCAGGGGGCGGGACCATGCCTGCACACCGGTCCGGCTGCCGTAACATCGGCCGGTCATAATACAAAAGCTGCGTTCTGAATTGACTCGGGACGCAGCTTTTTCTGTGCTGCCTGAAGCACAAAAACGCTCTTCCGGGACCGGACAAAAATGAAAACTGGAAAAAAATAGCAGGAATCAGCGAGAAAAAACCGGTTGACCGTTATAATTTTACCCTTCTCTCTTGCAGAGGCTATCCGCATCGTTTACAATAAAATGGAAATACATTACGGAAGCGGTTGGCAAAATGAAAGTTACAATCAAGGATATCGCGCGTGAATGCGGGGTTTCTGTTGCGACGGTATCCCTGGCATTGTCCGGCAAGAGCAACCGGATTTCGCAGGCCACCAGACAGAAGGTCATTGCGGTGGCGGAAAAATACAAATATACGCCCAACAATGCGGCGGTCAGTCTGGTCAAGCAGAAAAGCCGGATGATCACCATGGTGTCCAACGATCTGACCAACCCGCACATTTCTGCCATTGTCATGGCAGTCAGCCGGGTTCTGGAAAAAAACAATTGCGGGATGATCAGCCGTTTTCTGGAAAGCGAGCCCGGCGGGGACCGGGACCTGATCTCCCGCATGTCCTCGGAAAACATGGGGGCGGTCATCTGGGCAAAATCGCTGGAAATCATGGATGAACAGCAAACCCAGCAGCTGGACCGGGAGATCACCGGTCTGGGGGTTCCGGTGATGACGATGGACCAGTATCGGCTCAGCTGTCCGGGGATTGATGTCTGCTTTGACTATCGGGAGGGCGGCTATCTGGCGGCCCGGCACCTGCTGGAGCTGGGACACCGCAGGATTGGCTGCGTGGCAGGCACCCGCAGCTTTCAGGTGACGCAGGACCGGCTGGACGGATACCGCCAGGCGCTGGCCGAGTTCTCGGTGGAGTATGACCCGGAGCTGATCTATTACGGCAACTACACCATGAACAGCGGGTACGAGGCGTTTCCCTACCTGATGGGGCAGAAGGTCACCGCCATCTTTTCCATGAATGACGAGATGGCCTTTGGCCTGTACCGTGCGGCCCGCAACTACGGCGTCAAAATCCCCCAGGACATCTCGGTGATCGGGTTTGACAATGTGCCCTTTGCCGATGTCATGGAGGTGCCGCTGACCACCATCCGGGTTCCGGTGGAGGAGATGGGGCAGATGCTGGGGGAGAAGGCGGTGGAGTTCATCGACACCGGCAAGACCGAACGGGAAAAGATTGTCTACCGCCCGCAGCTGATGCTCCGGGCCAGCACAAGAAAGATCACACGATAAGGTTGGGCCCTCACAAGGGCAAAAGCCGGGGAGTGTGCGCATTGCGCACACTCCCCGGCTTTTTTTGTGCAGAATCGGTGCGGAAAACTTGAAAAAAAGCGGAATACCGTGCTATTTGACGGGTAAAATTTCAGAAAACCGGGAACTTTTATCAAGACAGAACAATTAAACGTTTAATCATAAAAATAAAGAACAAATAATTGTGCGCATTATACAATAATTATAGAAATTTTAAAAAGCTATTGCGTAAAATCATGAAACTAAGTATAATAACAGCAAGGCAGAAAAGATGACAAAATAAAACGTTTAACTATAAAGGAGTGATATTCTTGGAGCAAAAGGCACTGGTTGAGCTGAGGGACATCCGAAAAGAATTCCCCGGTGTGCTGGCGCTGGATCATGTGAACATGACAATCCGTTCCGGTTCCATCCATGCGCTGGTGGGCGAAAACGGGGCAGGCAAATCCACGCTGATGAAAATCCTGTCCGGGTCCTACACCAACTACGGCGGCCAGATTCTCTGCGACGGCGAGGAAATCCACCTGAAAAGCGAGAAGGACGCTTTCCGCTATGGCATTTCCATTGTGGCACAGGAGCTGAATTATGTGGAGGAAATGACCATTGCCGAAAACCTGTTTCTCGGCCGGGAACCGCTGAAAAAAGGCGGCGTGTTTCTGGACAAGGCAGACCGGCTGGAAAAGACCCGGGCCCTGCTGGAGATGATGGGCCTGGACTACGACCCCAACGCGAAGATGGGCAACCTGAGCGTGGCACAGCGGCAGATGATCGAGATTCTCAAGTCCCTGTCCCGCAACAGCCGCATCATCATCATGGACGAACCCACCTCCGCCCTGACCAACGTGGAGACCGAACTGTTCTTCCAGAAGGTCCGGGAACTGCGGGACAAAGGAATTGCCTTTGTCTTTATCTCCCACCGGCTGGAGGAGATCTTCCAGCTTTGTGACGAGTACACCGTACTGCGGGACGGCAAATGGATCGGTTCCGGGAAAATATCCGAGGTGGATACCGACCGCCTGATCTCGATGATGGTGGGCCGGGACATCCAGGACATTTATCCGCCGCTGCCCCATGCCATGCCGGAACCTGCGGTGACGGTGACAGGACTTTGTGGCGGCGCGTTCCAGGACGTTTCCTTTGAGATCCACAAGGGCGAAATCTTTGGCCTGGCCGGCATGATGGGCGCCGGCAGAAGCGAAATTGCCCGGGCCATCTTCGGCATGGACCCGATCTACGCCGGCACCGTGACGGTGGGGGACAAGACCATCGGTTCCCATACCGTCAAGGAGGGCATCCGCAGCGGCATTGCCATGGTGACGGAGGACCGCAGGACCTACGGCCTGGTGGGGGTGCTTTCCATCCGGGACAACATCCGGATTCCCAACGGAGATCTGTTCACCCGGTACGGATTCTGGAACACCAAACTGGTGAATGACCGGGTGGGGGAAATCTGCAAACAGCTTTCGGTCAAGGCCCCCAACGCCGACACCAAGGTGGAAAACCTCAGCGGCGGCAACCAGCAAAAGGTGGTTCTGTCCAAGTGGCTGGTGCGCAACGTCCGGCTGCTGATCCTGGACGAACCCACCCGCGGCATTGACGTGGGCGCCAAGGAAGAAATTTATCGCCTGATTGCACAGCTGGCGGAAAACGGCATGGCCATTCTGCTGATTTCCTCCGACATGCCGGAAGTGTTGTCCATGAGCCACCGGGTAGGGGTGGTCTCCCGGGGAAAAATCTGCGGCATTCTTGACCACGACGAGGCAACCCAGAACAAAGTGATGAAAATGATTGTGGAGGCAAAAGCATGAAAAATAAAAAGATGACGGCAGGGGAGCTGTACCGAAAATACGGCATCGTCGTGATTATGATCATCCTGTTCATTCTCTCGGCGATCATCAACCACAACTTCCTCAAGCCCCAGAACCTCATCAACATTCTCAAGCAGATCTCGGTGGTGACCATCATCGCCTGCGGCGAAACCATGCTGATTGTCTCCGGCATGATCGACCTTTCGGCCGGTTTCCTCTGCACCACGGCGGCCTGTTTCTCGGCGGGCATCCTCTCGGCCACCGGCAACCTGCCGCTGGCGGCGGTGGTGGGAATCCTCATCGGCTGCGCCTGCGGCTGGATCAATGGCTTCCTGATCACCCACTTCAAGCTCCAGCCCTTCATCGCCACGCTGG
Source organism: uncultured Subdoligranulum sp. (assembly GCA_904390925.1). GTDB lineage: Bacteria > Bacillota > Clostridia > Oscillospirales > Ruminococcaceae > Gemmiger. Next base: position 40,395 of record CAJFMB010000010.1, on the reverse strand, counting down.
CCATGACTTACGTGCTCCAGGGCATCGTCCAGCTGTACACAAACGGACAGACCATCGGCGGCGTCGGCGAGGCAAGATGGCTCGGCCAGGGCAGCGTGCTGGGCATCCCGGTCCCGGTCATCATCATGATCCTGATGGTGGTCATCATCGCCATTCTGATGAAAAAAACCCGCTTCGGCACCAGCATCTATGCCATCGGTGGCAACGAGAAAGCCGCCATTGCCTCCGGCATCAACACCCGGCGGACCAAACGGATTATTTTCACCCTGAGCGGTGCCCTGACCGGCCTGGCCGGTGTGGTGCTGATGGCCCGCCTCATGGCCGGCATGCCCTCGGTGGGTGACGGGTATGAATTTGACGCCATCACCGCGGTTGTGGTGGGCGGCACCAGCTTCCTGGGCGGCATCGGCACGGTGACCGGCGCCCTGGTGGGCTCCATCATCATCGGCCTGATCAACAACATCCTCAACCTTCTCCATGTATCCACGCAGTATCAGCTGATCGTCAAGGGCGTGCTGATTGCTGTGGCCGTTATCATCGACATCAAAACCAAGGAAAACAAGAAAAGTCAGTAATCGTTTCAAAAACGAAAGGAGAACAAAATGAAAAAGCAACTTCTGGCAGCCGTTCTTTCCGTGACGACCGTGGCAGCTCTGGCGGGATGCAGCGCCGGCGGGGACTCCCCGTCCGGGGGCGATTTCCTGGTGGGCTTTGCCAACAACAGTGACACCTACAGCTACTGTGCCAAGTTCCGCGCCTATCTGACCGAGGCCACCGAGGCCAAGGGCATCACCATCAGCGTCACCGACGCCGGCGGCGATACCAACGTGCAGAACGGCCAGATCGACGACTTCATCTCCCAGAACGCCAATGTGGTGTCCGCCATCAGCAACGACCTGGACGGCTCCATTCCCGCACTGGAAGCCGCACGATCTGCCGGCATCCCCTATATCAGCTTCCTGACCTCGGTGTCCGGCGGCGACGACTATGACGGATATATCTATGTGGGCTCCACCAACTATGACGCAGGCGAACAGCAGGGCAAATACCTGTGCGAGGCTTTCCCCGACGGTGCCAAGGTGCTGTATTTCACCGGCGCGCCCAACGACCAGCAGTATATCGACCGCAAGCAGGGCCTGGAGGAGGCACTGGAAGGCAGCGGCATTGAAATTCTGGACGAATACAATGTGGAAAACGCCCGCGACCTGGCCATGAGCACCACCGAGGACTGCCTGCTGTCCTATGAATCCTTTGACGCCATTGTCTGCCAGAGCGACGACGCCGCGCTGGGCGTGGTGGAAGCGCTGAAGTCTGCCGGCAAGGCCAGCGAGGTTCAGGTTCTGGGCGTGGACGGCAGTGACGATGCCCTCGCCGCGATCCAGGCAGGGGAGATGGCCATGACGGCGCTGCAGGATGCCAAGGCCCAGGCCGAAGCCGGTGCGGACATTTTCGAGCAGCTGAAGAACGGCACCGACCCCAAGGACATTGCCGACATGAACATTCCGTTCCAGATCGTCACCAGTGAGAATGTGAGCGAGTACCTGAGCTGAAAGCAGAGAGAGTAAGATTTATGCAGCGATACAAAAATCCAGATCTTCCCATTGAGGAGCGGCTGGACGATCTGATGCAGCGGATGACCTTCCAGCAGAAAATCGACCAGATCACCTGCCTGGTGACCATCGGCCCCGACATCCCGGATTTTCATGCGTATATTCCCAACGGCATCGGCAATGTGGGTGCCTTCACCGTTGCCGACCATGTGGAAAAAATTGTCGAGTATGTGATGACCCTGCAGAAGTATCTGGTGGAGGAAACCCCGCTGGGCATTCCGGCACTGATCCACTGCGAGGCAAGCGCCGGCGCCCAGTTCACCGAGGCAAACGTTTTCCCCAGCGCCATTGCCCAGGCGTCCACCTTTGACCCGTCGCTGGTGGCGCAGATGACCGAGATCATCCGCCAGCAGATGCTGTATGTGGGCTTCCGCCAGGCGCTTTCCCCGGTGATGGACATCACCCGGGACCCCCGCTGGGGCCGCATCACCGAAACCTACGGCGAGGACCCGACCCTGACCTCCGCCTTTGCCACCGCCTTTGTCAAAGGTCTGCAGACCGATGACCTGACCAAGGGCATTGCCGCCACCGCCAAGCATTTTGCCGGCCACGGCGTCACCGAGGGAGGGCTGAATATGGCGCGCAACCTGGTCTCCGAGCGGGAACTCCAGGAAGTCCACTGCAAGCCCTTCCAGAGTGCCATCACCGAGGCGGACCTGAAAAGCGTCATGAACTCCTACTGCAGCATCAACGGGGAACCGGTGGTTGGGTCCCGGAAAATGCTGACCACACTGCTGCGGGATCAGATGGGCTTTGCCGGGTTTGTGGTCTCCGACTATATCTCGCTGGACCGGATGGTGGACCCCTTCCAGGTGGCGGAAACCTTCGAGGAGGCGGGCATCCGTGCCATCAAGGCCGGACTGGACGTGGAACTGCCCCGGCCCAAAGGCTTCACCGGCGCCTTGGAAAAGGCCGTGGCAGACGGGCGGCTGGACATGGCCACCATCGACCAGGCGGTGCGCCGGGTGCTTCGGGTCAAGTTTGAGCTGGGCCTGTTTGAAAATCCCTACCCCGACCTGGCCAGCCTGAAAAAGACCCTGCACCAGCCCGCCACCGACCGCCTCAACGAAACCCTGGCGGAGGAAAGCTTCATCCTGCTCAAAAACAATCACAATCTGCTGCCCCTGTCCAAAAAGGTCCGCAAAATTGCGGTGGTCGGTCCCCATGCCGACAACATCCGCAGCCTGTTCGGCACCTTCTCCTACCCGGCGGCGCTGGACATGACCATGTCCCGGGAGGAGGACGGCCAGCAGTTTGAGGAGCCCGGCCTGATCATCTACGACATTGAACAGAAATCGGTGGGTGCCGTGCGGGAAGTGTCTCCCCGGGTCAACCGGCGGATTCAGAAGGAATTTCCCCGGTCCCGTACCCTGGCGGATGCCCTGCGGGAATACCTGCCGGATGCCGAAATCACCTGTGCCAGGGGTATCAACTGCGCAGGCTTCGATGTCAGCGCCATGGAGGAGGCCGTCAACCTGGCGGCGGAAGCCGACGTGGTTCTGCTGACGCTGGGCGGCAAAAACGGCTGGGGCGTCACCTCCACCGTGGGCGAAGGGGTGGATTCCACCGACATCGACCTGCCGGGCCAGCAGGAGCTGTTTGCCCGCCGGATCTATGCCCTGCACAAAAAGACGGTGGTGCTCCATTACGACGGCAGACCCCTGTCCAACCAGTTTGTGGCCAGCCACTTTGATGCCATTCTCGAAGTCTGGCAGCCGGGCGAGATGGGCAGTCAGGCCCTTTGCCGGGTACTGTTCGGAGAGGTTTCCCCCTCGGGACACCTGCCGCTCACAGCGGCCCGCAATGTGGGCCAGCTGCCGGTCTACTATGGGCTGCCCCGGGGCAGCGGTTATGTGGCGGCAGGACATACCGGCATGATCCGCAACAAAAACGGGTACATCAACGACACCGCCTTCCCGCTGTACTATTTCGGGCATGGCCTGTCCTACACCAGCTTCCGCTACGGGCAACTGACCCTCTCCCGAGCCGAGCTGACCCCCGCCGAGGAACTGGAAGCATCCATTGAGATTGAGAACACCGGCAACTGGGACGGCACCGAGGTGGTGCAGTTCTACTTCTCCGACCCGGTGGCATCCATGGTGCGGCCCACATTGGAGCTGGCCGGCTTCCAGCGGGTTTTCCTGAAACAGGGAGAGAAAAAGCGGGTGACCTTCCGCATGAAGATCTCCCAGTGTGCCTTCCTGGACGAGGAAATGCACTGGGTGGTGGAACGGGGCCGGATGGAGCTGCTCTGCGGCGGGTCCTGTGTGGATATCCGCAGCCGGGCCGACTTCCGTATCACCGAGACAAAGCAGATCGACGGCAGGCACCGCGGTTTCTATGCCGACTGTGCGGTGGAACCCCTGTGAGCGCTGACAGAAAGGATGCACCATGAAGTTTACCGAAGGCTACTGGGAAAAAAACGAGCTGGCAAACGCCAGCTATGCGGTGCAGAATTTTTCCGTCCAGCAGATCCCGGGCGGAATGCGGGTGGTCATGCCGTTTCACCTGGTACCCGACCGGGCAGCCGCTTTGGATGTGGGCACCATCACCACCGAGTTCACCTTCCCGGCCAGGGATGTGATCCGGGTTACCAGCCGGCATTTTCAGGGGTATGAATCCCACAGCCCCCGGCTGCCCCTCACCGGGGCGCCGCAGCCGGTCACCTTTTCCGAGACGGACCGGGCGGCCACCCTGTCCAGCGGCCGGATGTGCGTGGAGGTCTGCAAGGACCGGTTCCTGATCCGGTTTCTGGCGGACGGAAAGCTTCTGACCCAGATCGGCAGCAAGAACCTGGGCTATATGCAGTACGGCCGGACGCCGGCCACCAAGTACCCACGGGCCAATTACATGCACTCCGAATATACCCCCTACATGCTCACCGAGCTCAGCCTGGCACCCGGGGAATGCGTCTACGGGCTGGGGGAACGCTTCACTTCCTTTGTGAAAAACGGGCAGACCGTTGACATCTGGAACGAGGACGGGGGAACCTCCTCCCAGGTGGCCTACAAAAATATTCCCTTCTACATCACTGACAGGCATTACGGCGTTTTTGTCAACCACACCGGGCCGGTCTCCTTTGAGGTGGCCAGCGAAAAGGTGGAGTGTGTGGGCTTTTCGGTCCCCGGCGAGGAACTGGAATACCATATCCTCTACGGCGACGACATGAAACAGGTGCTGATGCGCTACTGTGACCTGACCGGAAAACCGGCCCTGCCGCCTGCCTGGTCCTTTGGCCTGTGGCTGTCCACCTCCTTCACCACCGACTATGACGAAAAAACCGTCACCTCCTTCATCGATGGCATGCAACAGCGGGACATTCCGCTGCGGGTCTTTCATTTCGACTGCTTCTGGATGAAGGAATTTCACTGGTGCGATTTCCAGTGGGACGAGCGCATCTTCCCCGACGTGGAAGCCATGCTGCGGCGGTACAGGGACATGGGCCTGAAAATCTGTGTGTGGATCAACCCCTATATCGCCCAGGGCACCGAGTGCTTTGCCCAGGCCCGGGCAAACGGGTATCTGTTGCAGCGGGCGGACGGGCGCGGCGTGCGGCAGCTGGACAACTGGCAGCCCGGCATGGGCATTGTGGATTTTACCAATCCGGATGCGGTGCGGTGGTATCAGCAGCAGCTCAAACGGTTGCTGGATCTGGGCGTCGACTGTTTCAAGACGGATTTCGGGGAGCGGATTCCCACCGACGTGGTCTATCACGACGGTTCGGACCCCTGGGCCATGCACAATTACTACACCTTCCTGTACAACCGGGCGGTCTTTCAGCTGCTGGAAGCGGAAAAGGGCCCGGGGGAGGCGGTGCTCTTTGCCAGAAGTGCCTTTGCCGGGTCCCAGCAGTTCCCGGTCCACTGGGGCGGCGACTCCTCGGCAACCTATGCGTCGATGGCGGAAACCCTGCGGGGTGGGCTGTCCTTTGCGCTGTCAGGGTTCTCCTTCTGGAGTCACGACATCGGCGGGTTTGAGATGACCGCTGACGCGGATGTCTACAAGCGTTGGCTGCAGTTTGGTCTGCTGTCCTCCCACAGCAGGCTGCACGGCTCCAAAAGCTACCGGGTGCCGTGGCTCTTTGACGAGGAATCGGTGGAGGTCTGCCGTGCCTTTGCTAAGCTGAAAAACCGGCTGATGCCCTATCTCTACTTGGCGGCGGTCCAGGCACACGAAACCGGTGTGCCGGTACTCCGTCCGATGGTGCTGGAATTCGGCACCGACCCGGCGGTCCGCTACCTGGACATGCAGTATATGCTGGGGGATTCTCTGCTGGTGGCACCGGTCTTTTCAGCGGACGGACAGGTGGACTACTACCTGCCCGCCGGCCGATGGACCCATCTGCTGTCCGGCGTCTGTCGGGAAGGAGGCAGATGGTACCGGGAGCAATACGATTTTATGTCGCTGCCGCTCTTTGTGCGGGAGAACACCCTGCTTCCCTTCGGCAGCCGGGAGGATGTGCCGGACTATGACTACTGCGACGGGTTGCAGCTTCAGCTGTACGAACCCGTGGAGGATGGCCGCGCCGAATGCCGTGTGGCGGACACCCAAGGCCGGGAGGTGCTGTATGCCTGTGCCGAGACCCGTGCCGGGGTGGTGACGCTGACCATGGAAGGGGAAAACCGCAATGTCAGCATTCTGTTGCGGAACATCCGGCAGGTGATCTGTATGGAGCAGGCTGCCGGCTGCGAGGTCACGCCGCAAGGGCTCCTTCTCCGCCCGCAGGGCAAAACCGTCACCATCACGCTGTAACCGGCGGACAAAACCAAAAACAGCTGCATACCGAAGTAATTCGGCATGCAGCTGTTTTGGTATGTTTATCTGTGGCTTGCATCCAGCCGGTGGAGCACCTGCCAGGCTGCCTCCTGTACCCCTTCCGAGAAGGTGGGGTGCGGGTGGATCAGCCCGGCCAGTTCGGCGGCGGTCAGGTGCTGCCGGATGGCCAGTGCCAGCTCGGAGATCAGGTCGGTGGCCCGGGGCCAGCAGAGCTGTGCCCCCAGCAGCCGGCCGGAACCTGCCTCGCAGACCAGCTTGACAAACCCGGCGCCGCATCCGGCAATGACGCAACGGCCGTTGGCGCCGGACAAAGCCTTGCCGCAGCAGACTGCAAGTCCGGCCTCCTTTGCCTGCTGTTCTCTCATGCCGATACTGGCAATCTCGGGATTGGTGTAAATGCAGGAAGGAACCAGGGCGGTGTCCACCGGCAGCGGCTTGCCCAGAATGGCAGCCACCACATTTTTGCCCTGCGCATCGGCCAGGTGGGCCAGCTGGATGTTGCCGGCCTTTGCATCGCCGATCACATACAGGTGGGGCAGGGCAGTCCGGCCGGCCTCGTCCGCCACAATGCCCCCGCGGGAAAACGCCGGGCGGTATTCGCCGGAAAACAGCGCTTCGGCATGGGGGCGGCGTCCGGTGGCGATCAGCACCTTCCCGGCGGTGACGCTGGCGGTGTTGCCGCGGGCATCGGTGTAGGTGACGGTCAGCAGTTCGCCCTCCCGGGTGATCTGCTGCACCAAGGATTTCACAGCAACTCCGACGCCCTGCTTTTTGAACTGCGCGGCAAGACGCTGGCCCAGCTCCCGGTCCATACCGGGCAGCAGCCGGTCCATGGCTTCCACAATGGTCACCTGGCAACCAAATGCGCTGTAGGCGCCGGCCAGCTCCACGCCGATGACGCCGCCGCCGATGATGACCAGCGACGCCGGACGACTGCTTTCGCCCTCCAGCAGGTCATCGCTGGTGCAGACGCCGGGCAGCTCCCGGCCGGGAATCGGCGGCAGGGCGGGTGCGGCCCCGGCGGCAATGACAATATCGGCTGCCTCGTAGCAGATCTCACCGCATTGCACGGTACCTTCGCCGGTCACCACTGCGGTGCCGGAAACCACCGTAACACCGCCGGTTTTCATCAGCTGTTCCACACCGTGGCGCAGTGTGTCCACCGCGGCGCTGCGGCGGGCCAGCACGGCGGCCCAGTCAAAGGCCAGCCCTTCGGCGTGCAGGCCCATTGTGTCCGCCTGCTGCATCTCCGACCAGATTTCCGCCGTGTGCAGCATGGCTTTGGTGGGAATGCAGCCGCGGTTCAGGCAGGTGCCGCCCAGCAGGTCCTTCTCAAACAGGACCACCTGCAGCCCGGCCTGGGCCGCAGCCGCCGCAGCGGTATAGCCGCCCGGGCCGCCGCCGATCACTGCGAGATCGTATCGCATGGGGATGCCTCCTTCTCTTCTGACGCGGGCAGCAAAATCAGCCCGGCCAGGTCCTGGGCGACCTGGCGCAGGACCGGGGTGTCCGCGGTGCTGTTCAATGCCTGATGGATTGCCTGGGGGGTACCGGGGCAGCCCTCCAGCAGGGCGGGCACGCCGGCCAGATAATCGGCCTCCAGCCCGTCCGAGTGCAGCGTCACCTGATGCAGGGCACCGTCTTTCAGGGTGTAGTGCAGCGTGACGCCGCCCCAGCCAAAACGCTCCTGCCGCCGCCAGACTCCGTCCCCAGTGGGCAGAACCCTGCCGTACAGCCAGGACGGGTCGGCAAACTGGCGGGCCAGCGCTTCCATGGCAGCATCCCGCTGGGGATCTTCCGGCATGGGCTGAACCGGCAGCCGGTATTGCCGGGAAAAGGCCTCCAGCAGCTGATCGCACAGCCTGTCGATGGTCAGGTCGGGACAGTAATGGGTCAGGTTGACCACCCGCGACCGCACCGAGGCTACGCCCTTTGTGCGCAGCTTGTCGGGGGAGGGGTTCAGGTAAAGGCCCAGCTTGTCCATCGAAACCTTCACCATCAGGGTGCCGTGGTGGTAACAGGTGTCGCCGGAGCGGTAATAGGCATGGCCGGAGAACTTCTGCCCGTCTGCGGCCAGGTCATTGCGGCCGGTGCGAACGGCGGGCACCCCCAGCGCCCGCACCGCCTGCAAAATCACGTCGGTCTGGCGGGTCACGTTATAGTCGGCGCGGCGGACCAGAAAGGTGAAATTCAGGTTGCCCAGGTCGTGGTAGACGGCTCCGCCGCCGGAAAGCCTGCGGGCCAGGTGTCCGCCTGCCGCCTCCAGCGCCTCAATGCGGCATTCCGCCTGGGCGCACTGGTTGCGGCCGATCACCACCGTGTTGGCATTCTGCCACAGATACAGGATGCACTGCCCCGGCTGTACTTGGTCCATCAGGACCTTTTCCAGCGCCAGATTGCGGTAAGGGTCGGTGCAGGTGGTCTTGAGATACAACAGCTGATTCATGGCAGATTCTCAACTTTCAAAGGCGTAGCGGACCACCGGCTTGCGGGCGGCAGTTACCTCGTCGGGACGCCCGATGGGGGTGGTGTGCGGGGCACCGTGGACCAGGTCGGGCTGTTCGTGGGCCTCCTGCCAGATCTGCAAGAACAGATCGGCGGCATGGTCCAGTGTCTCGACGCTCTCGGTCTCGGTGGGCTCCACCATCAGCGCCTCGTGGACGATCAGAGGGAAGTACATCGTCGGCGGATGAATGCCAAAGTCCAAAAGCCGCTTGGCCACATCCATGGCGGTCACGCCGGTCTCCTCCTTCAGGCGGCTCAGGTCCATGACAAACTCGTGCATGCAGCCGTTTTCGCAGCAGGCCATGTCATAGTGCCCGGCCAGCTTGTGCATCAGGTAATTGGCATTCAGCACTGCATTTTCGGCAGCCTCGGGGATGCCCTGCCGGCCCAGCGTCAGCAGATAGGCCAGTGCCCGAACCACGACGGCAAAGTTGCCGTAGAAGCCGCGCACCCGGCCCAGAGAGTGTTCCGGTGTGAAGAAGCTGTACCGGTTGTCCTCGTACTTCACGCGGGGACCCGGCAGAAACTGCTCCAGAAATGCCTTGCAGCCCACAGGACCGCTGCCGGGACCGCCGCCGCCGTGGGGGGGGGAGAAGGTCTTGTGCAGGTTGAGGTGCACGCAGTCAAAGCCCATGTCGCCGGGACGGGCATGGCCCATCACCGCGTTCAGGTTGGCACCGTCGTAGTAGCACAGGCCGCCTGCCTCGTGGACAATGCGGGTGATTTCCAGAATGTTCGGGTCAAACAGGCCCAGCGTGTTGGGGTTGGTCAGCATCAGGCCGGCGGTATCGGGGCCGACGGCGGCTTTCAGGGCATCCAGATCCACGCCGCCCTGGGCGTTGGAGGGCACCGACACCACGGTGAAGCCTGCCATCGCCGCCGAGGCCGGGTTGGTGCCATGGGCGGAATCCGGCACCAGAATCTTGGTGCGGGCGGTGTCCCCGCGGGACTTGTGGTAGCTGCGGATCAGCAACAGACCGGTGTACTCGCCGTGGGCGCCGGCTGCCGGCTGCATGGTCATACCGGTCATGCCGGTGATCTCGCACAGCAGCTTTTCGGTGCGGAACAGCACCTCCAGCGCACCCTGGGCGGTCTCGGCCGGCTGCAGCGGATGCAGCTCGGAAAATCCCGGCAGCGCGGCCAAGGCCTCATTGACCCGGGGATTGTATTTCATGGTGCAGGAACCCAGCGGATAGAAGCCGTCATTGACGCCGTGGGTCTGCTTGGAAAGCTCGGTATAATGCCGGTCCAGATCCACCTCGGACAGTTCCGGCAGGCGCGGCGGCTGGGCACGCAGCATATCGGCATCAAAGACCGCCGGCGGCGTATCGCAGGGGGGCAGGTATTCCATGCCCCGGCCGGGGTGGGACCGTTCAAACAGCAGCTGCATCGTGCAACACCTCCTGAATGGCAGTGATCAGTTCCTCAATCTGGGGCTTTCGGTTCAATTCGGTGCAGCACCACAGAATGCCGCCCTCCACCGGCAGGCCGGGCAGAATGCCCTTCTCTTCCAGCTTGCGGCAGAAAAGCTCCGGGTCGATGGGACACTCGGTCAAAAATTCGTGGAAGAAGGGCCGGTCGGTTTTCAGGGCAAAGCCCGGCAGCTCCGAAAGGCGCTGTGCCAGATAATGGGCATGGCTGGCGGAGCTCTCGGCAGCCCGGCGGAGGCCTTCCGGACCCATCGCCGCCAGATAGACCGATGCGGTCATGGCGCACAACGCCTCGTTGGAGCAGATGTTGGAGGACGCTTTTTCCCGGCGGATGTGCTGCTCCCGGGCCTGCAGCGTCAGCACAAAGCAGCGGTTGCCCCGGTTGTCGGTGGTCTGGCCCACAATCCGGCCCGGCAGCTTGCGCATCATCGGCTGTTTGCAGGCCATAAAGCCCAGGTAGGGACCGCCGAAGTTCAGCGACAGACCCAGCGGCTGACCTTCGCCCACCGCAATGTCGGCGCCGTATTCGCCCGGCGTTTTCAGCAGGCCCAGGCTGATGGGGTTGGCGGAGACAATCAGCTTGGCACCGGCGGCATGCACCGCATCAGCCACCGGCTGGATGTCCTCCAGCACACCATAATAGTTGGGGCTCTGCACAAAGACGCAGGCAGTGCTGCCGGTCAGCAGGCCGGCCAGGGCATCCTGGTCCAGCGCATATCCCTTGGCGGGCAGCAGGGTAAAGGGAACCCCGCGGCTTTCACAGTAGGTGCGCATCACCTCCAGCACCTGAGGGTTGGCGGTGGAGGCCGCCAGCACACCGGTGCGGCGGCGATCCTGGCACATGAACACCGCTTCGGCTGCGGCGGTGGCACCGTCGTACACCGAGGCATTGGCCACATCCATGCCGGTCAGCTCGCAGATCTGGGTCTGATACTCAAAGATCGACTGCAGAATGCCCTGGCTGATCTCAGCCTGGTAGGGGGTGTAGGAGGTGACGAACTGCTCCTTGGCGGTGATGGCCTTGACCACCGCCGGAATATAGTGCCGGTAAGCACCGGCGCCCCGGAAAACGCTGTGGAAAATCCGGTTTTTCCCGGCCATTTCGGTCAGATCCTCCACGACCTCCATCTCGCTTTTGCCGTCGGGCAGGTTCAGCGTCTCCACCCGTGCCTCGGGCGGCACGGCGCGATAGAGATCCGCCATACTGGAAAGCCCCAGCGTTTCCAGCATGGCCTGACGCTCGGCCCTGGCGGAGGGAACGTAGCTTGCCATATTCTTCACCCCTTGGCTTTCTCGCAGAAGTCTGCATACTCTGCGGCGGTCAGCAGCTCCTCGGTGTCGGTCACGTCACTGATCTTGGCGATCCAGGCCTCGTAGGGGGCCTGGTTGATCTGCTGGGGTTCATCCATCAGATCCTCATTCACGGCAGCCACCGTGCCGGTGACCGGGCTGAACACGTCCGCCACCGCCTTGACCGACTCCACATCGGCCAGCGCCTCGCCGGCAGTGGCCGGGTCGCCCTCCATGGGCAGGTTGACAAAGACAATGTCACCCAGCTGCTTCTGGGCGTAGTCGGTCAGGCCCATGGTATAGCTGCCGTCAGCCTCTTCCTTGAGCCATTCATGGGATTTGGTGTATTTCAAAGTCTCGGGAACGTTCATGGTAATTTCCTCCTGGTCATATATTAAAAATAGGATGATTGCGGACGGGAACAGTTATCCCCGCTTGTAAAACGGCAGCGGAACAATCTCGGCAGGCACGCGGCGACCGCGCACATCCACCTCCACGGCGGTGCCGGGGGCGGTATGGTCTGCGTCCACCAGTGCCATGGCGATGGCCTGTTTCAGGTAGGGGGCAAAGGTGCCGGAGGTGGTGGTGCCGATGACAGTGTCACCCAGGTAGACGGTCTGTTCTTCCCGCAGGATGCCGCGGCCGGTGGCTTTCAGGCCAACCCGGACCCGCTTGGGCTCACCGGCCGCCAGCAGCGCATCCCGGCCGATGAATTCCGGCTTCTGCAGCTTGACGGCAAAATTCAGCCCGGCTTCCAGCGGGGTGACGGTCTCGTTCATCTCGTGGCCGTACAGCGGCATGGCAGCCTCCAGACGGAGAGTGTCGCGGGCACCCAGACCGCAGGGGATCAGCCCGTGCTCGGCACCCACCTGGCGCAGCAGCTTCCACAGCTTGGGACCGTCGTCCGCGGCGGTGTACAGCTCGTAGCCGAACTCACCGGTATAGCCGGTACGGGAGATCATGCAGGGGATGCCTGCCACAATCACTTCCCGCACGGCGGTGTAGTATTTCTGGGGCAGCAATTCCGGGTCAATCAGGTGAGCTAGAATCTCCTTGGCATTGGGACCCTGCAGGGCCAGCTGTGCCACCTGATCGGAGATATCCTCGATCTCGGTATCCGGCAGCAGATTGGCTGCCATGTGGGCGTAGTCCTTTTCCCGGTTGGCGGCGTTGACCACCACAAGGTAGCAGTCCTCGCCAAATTTGCAGACCACCAGGTCATCCACCGTGCCGCCGTCCGGCAGACACATCACAGAATAGCGGACCCGGCCGATGGTCATATTGGTGAAATCGTTGGTCAGCAGATGGTTGAGGGTCGCCAACGCTCCCTCGCCCCGGAAGACAATCTCGCCCATGTGGGAGACATCAAACAGTCCGCAGGCCGTGCGCACGGCCATGTGTTCGGCAATCACCCCGGTGGGGTACTGTACCGGCAGCAGATATCCGGCAAAGGGGACCATCTTGCCGCCTTCGTCCAGATGGGTCTGGTACAACGGCGTTTTCTTTTCCATATCGATCATCCTTTCCTGGAGGCGGTGCAAGGGGAACACCGCAAAAAAACAGAGGCACGGCAAAACGCGGTTTTTGCGCTTTGCCGTGCCTCTGTACAAGATACCTGAAAGATTCCCCACCCGGTGGGCGGGTTGCCTCTTCGGCGTCCCCATTGACTTTCCAGAGTTCCGTCCGGACCCGGTCCTTTTGCCTGAGAGTTTCTGCGTCCCCTTCGGCTCCGCCAGCGGCGGTCTCTCCCGCGATCCATCCTACGGATTGCACAAAGCCTTGGAAGGTCTGTCCACAAAAGAAAATAAAGTGAATGCGCTTTCTGTTCGGAACATACCGGCGTCCGGCTTTGTTTTCTTCATTCTACACACCCGTTTGGCAAAATGCAACCCCATTGGACAAATCCAAACGAATGAAAAGCAATTTGATTCTTTCATCCGAGAAAGAGAAAAGAACAAACGGAGAAAAACTTTAGATTATAAAGCGAAATAGAAAAATACAAAAAATAAACAAAGTAAAATGGCCGAAGTGACATAGAAAACTTTCCTTTTCGCTGTTGTGCTTTTGCACAAAGCAAATGGTGCCAACCCGGTGCAAAGTCGAAAACATTACCAAAAATCGGCCTCAGCGGGAAAAATCACTTGCATTCGCCAAAGCACGCTGCTATAATGCAAACATCATCCAGACCGGATGAACAGACGAGGACAACGGGGTCGCAACGCCAAAGACGGCGTGCGGCCCTTTTCTCTTATCTGTCATCTGTTATACAAGCGCAAGCGACACAAAGGCGTGCGGACCGGAGCAATCGGTCTGTGCGCCTTTTTCATTCCCTGCGGTTTGTGATGATCGTCCGTGTCCGCCACTCACCTGATTTTATTTTTGAAAAGAGGGAACCACATGAAAAAGCGCAACCAAGTTTTGTCTCTGGCTCTGGCCGGCGCCATGAGCGTCAGCCTTCTGGCCGGCTGCAGCTCCTCCGCACAGGGCGGCGGCACTGCAGATACTACTTCCGGTGACTCCAGCAGCGCTGCTACCGGGGATACCGCCTCTGCCGGTGAGGAAGACAATGTTATTCGTATCGGTGTTGTCGGCCCCCTGACCGGCGGCTCCGCAATCTACGGCGAGGGCGCTCAGAACGCCATTAACATGGCCGTGGAGGAGATCAATGCCAGCGGCGGCCCCTACACGGTCGAGATCGTCAACGGCGGCGAGATTGCCGACGATGCACAGGACGCCAAGCAGGCGATGAACGCATACAACCGCGTGATGGCGGATGATCCGGATGCCGTGGTCGGCAGCTTCTTCTCCAGCGTCACGCTTCCCATGGCAGCCCAGGCCGCTACCGATAATATGTTGCTGCTGGCCACCGGCGCCACCAACGTGGACGTGACCAAGGATCGTCCCACCGTTTTCCGTGACTGCTTCATCGATCCGTATCAGGGCAAGATGGCTGCTCTGTTCGTTCAGAGCCAGGGTTACAGCAAGGTCGCTGTCATGTACGCCAACGACGATGACTACTCCAACGGCCTGAAGGATGCCTTCATTGAGAACTGCGAGGCCCTGGGCATTGAGGTTGTGGACACCGAACAGTGCGTCACCACCGACACCGACTTCACCTCTCAGCTGTCCAAGGTTGTGGCCTCCGGCGCTGAGTTCCTGTATTATCCCGCCTTCCAGGATACCGTGCCTCTGGTTGTCAACCAGGCCCGCAGCGCCGGCTTCACCGGTGCCATCATGGGCGGCGACGGCTGGGACAGCTCGGATACCACCGGCCTGGAGACCCAGTTCGATAACTGCTACTTCACCAACCACTACTCCAGCGAGGATACTTCCGACGCGGTTGTCAACTTCGTTACCAAGTACACCGAAAAGTACGGCACTGAAAGCCTGAACGCCTGCGCATCCCTGTACTACGATGCCATCTACATGCTGTACCAGGCAGCCCAGAACGGCGGCGGTACTGACACTGCCAGCCTGGTCAAGGGTATGACCGGCATGACCTTCACCGGTGTCGGCGGCACCTTCATGCTGGATGAGAACGGCGACCCTGCCAAGCAGATCGTTGTCAACTCCTTCGTGGATGGCCAGGTCCAGTGGTACGAGACCCTTGGCCCCGACGGATCGGTTGTTTCCAAGCGTGATGCCTGATCATTTCCGATAAAAGCACAGGCGTCCCCCATACCGGTGCTTTGAACTGAAATCCTGTCCCATACAATAACAGCTTTTTCCAAAACGGCGGTGCATGGTTTGGCTACATCTGCCGGCCATGCGCCGCCGTACGTTTTGGGAAATGCTGTTTTCCCTGGCACCCAGCCCGCAAGCTCTGGGTGATGGGGGAGACAGCACTTCCCGCCATCACACCCACCCTGAAAGGAGAATGGAGCATGACCTTCTCACTGTTTTTTCAGTCTATCATCAACGGACTGAACCTGGGCGCCACCTATGCGTTGATCGCCTTGGGCTACACAATGGTCTACGGCATCATCCGCATGATCAACTTCGCCCACGGTGATTTCATCATGATCGGTGCCTACACCCTGTTTTACACTATACCGCTGATGGTCAATGCCGGCATGCCGGCCTGGCTGGCAGTGATCGCCGCTATTGTGGTCTGCGCCATTGTGGGCGTGCTGGTGGAAATCTTCGCGTACCGGCCGGTGCGCAAGGCGGGCCCCATGTCCGCCCTGATCACCGCCCTGGCCATGAGCATCTTCCTGCAGAACCTGGCCATGGTGCTGTTCGGCTCCCGCCCGCACAACGTTTCCGCCATTTTTTCGCTGCCGTCGGTAACGGTGGCCGGCGTGACCATCTCCCTCAACGTGGTGCTCACCATCGTCATCGGCCTGGTCATCATGCTGGCGCTGCAGCTCTTCGTCAAAAAGACCAAACTTGGCAAGGCGATGCGCGCCGTTCCCCAGGACCGGGATGCTTCCACCCTGGCCGGCATCAATGTCAACAAGATCATCACCGTCACCTTTGCCATTGGTTCCGCTCTGGCAGCCGTTGCCGCTCTGATGTACTGCACCACCTATCCCCGTGTCACCAATAACATGGGCACCACGATGGGCATGAAAGCCTTCATCGCCGCGGTGCTCGGCGGCATCGGCGTCATCCCCGGCGCTATGCTGGGCGGCGTGCTCATCGGCCTGATCGAAGTGTTCGTCCGTCTGTTTGCTCCCGGCTGGTACGAGGCTGTTACTTACGGTACCCTGATCGTGATCCTGCTGGTCAAACCTTCCGGCATCCTGGGCCGCAACACCGGCGAGAAAGTGTAAGGTGATCCAAATGACAAAACAACGCAAGTTCAGTTACCTGTTGAACTTCATCGGTGTGGCGGTGGTTTTTGCCATTCTGTCCGCGCTGTTTGCCTTCAACGGCTTCGGTGATTCCACCACCTACGTGGAAGGCGTCTGCACAACCGCCTGCTACACCATCGTGATGGTGGCGTCCCTGAACCTGGTGGTCGGCTTCATGGGCGAGTTCTCCCTGGGCCATGCCGGCTTTGTTTCGGTGGGCGCCTACACCGCCGCCATTGTTTCCAATGCTCTGGCAGGCAAGGGCCTGTCGGACCTGGCGCTGCTGATTGTGGCGGTGCTGGCCGGCGGTATTGTGGCCGGCCTGGCCGGCATGCTGGTCGGCATTCCGGCGCTGCGGCTGAGGGGCGACTACCTGGCCATCGTCACCATGGCGTTCGCCGAGATCATCCGCGTGGTCTTCTGCAACCTGGAAATCACCGGTGGCGGCCGTACCATGAGCGGCATCCTCAAGCTTTCCACTTTCGGCCGGACCTTCTGGATCATGGTCGTCTGCGTCACCATCATGTTCCTGTTCGTCCGCAGCCGTTTCGGCCGCACCGTGCAGGCCATCCGCGAGGATTACATCGCAGCTGAGGCCTCCGGCATCAACGTTACCTTCTATAAGGTCATGACCTTCGCCATTTCCTCCTTCTTTGCCGGGGTCGGTGGCGCTCTGTATGCCCATTACATGACCGCCATGATCCCCACCAACTTCAACTTCAACTACTCTGCCGAGCTGCTGTCCGAAGTCATCATCGGCGGCACCGGTTCTCTCACCGGCTCTGTCATCGGTGCCGCCTTCCTGTCCGCCCTGCCTGAGCTGATGCGTCAGTTCTCCACCTACCGCATGCTGGGCTACTCGGTGGTTCTGGTGCTGGTCATGCTCTTCCGTCCCGGCGGAATCTTCGGTCACTGGGAGTTCTCTCTCACCCGTGCCCTGAAAGCCCTGCCCACGCTGCCCCAGAAGCTCAGCCGGGCAACGGCCAAAAAGCCGAAAGCAGCCGCTGCGACTGCCAAAAAGAAAGGGGAGTGACCACGATGGCGGAAAAGACAACCGAGAAAAAGGTCCCCATCCTGAAAGCGCAGAACCTGGGCATTCAGTTCGGCGGCCTGAAAGCCGTGGATAACTTCAACATTGAGATCGGTGAATCCGAATTGGTTGGTCTGATCGGCCCCAACGGCGCCGGCAAGACCACCGTCTTCAACCTGATCACCGGCGTCTACAAGCCCACCGAGGGCTCCTTCTACCTCTGCGGTGAGCGGATGAACGGCAAAAAGACCCATCAGATCGTCCATGCGGGCATTGCCCGTACCTTCCAGAACATCCGCCTCTTCAAAAAGATGACGGTTCTGGACAACGTCAAGGCCGCCATGACGGAGCACCTGACCTACGGGCTGCCCCAGGCCATCTTCCGCACCCCCAAGTTCTGGAAGGAGGAGGCCGCCATCACCCAGCGGGCAATGGAACTGCTGGATGTAGTGCATCTGTCCGGCAAGGAAAATCTGGAGGCCGACAACCTGCCCTACGGCCAGCAGCGCCGCCTGGAGATTGCCCGCGCCCTGGCCACCGACATGAAGCTGCTGCTTCTGGATGAGCCGGCCGCCGGCATGAACCCCACCGAGACCGAGGAACTGCTGGAGATCATCGACTATATCCGCGATACCTTCAGAATTTCGGTATTGCTGATTGAACATGATATGAGCCTGGTCATGAAGATCTGCGAGCGCATCCAGGTTCTGGACTTCGGCACCACCATTGCCTCCGGTACCCCCGCCGAAGTGGCAAACAACCCCAGAGTCATTGAGGCGTATCTGGGCAAAGCAGCAGGAAAGAAGGTGGCCAACGATGCTTGAGGTAAAGGACCTGAAAGTCAACTACGGCGCTGTGCAGGCGCTGGACGGCATTTCGCTGACCGTCAACAGCGGCGAGATCGTCTCGCTGATCGGTGCCAACGGCGCCGGCAAAACCACCACGCTGCGCACCATCACCGGCCTGGAGAAGGCTGCCTCCGGCAGCATCCTCTTTGACGGACATGACTTGCGCAAAACCGAACCCAGCAAGATCATCAACCTGAAACTGGCCCATGTGCCGGAAGGCCGTCATATTTTCCCTGAAATGACGGTGGAGGAAAACCTGGAGATGGGCGCCTATGCCGATCCGGCGGGTATGTCCGACACCATGGTATCGGTCTACGACCGGTTCCCCCGGCTGAAAGAACGCCGCCGTCAGCTGGCCGGCACCCTGTCCGGCGGCGAGCAGCAGATGCTTGCCGTGGGCCGTGCCCTGATGGCAAAGCCCAAGATGATCCTGATGGATGAGCCGTCGATGGGCCTGTCGCCCCTGCTGGTGCAGGAGATCTTTGACATTATCCAGGAGGTCAACAAGCAGGGCATCACCATCCTGCTGGTGGAACAGAACGCACAGATGGCCCTGTCCATCTCGGACCGTGCCTACGTGCTGGAGACCGGCCATATTACCATTGAGGGGGATGCCAAAGCCCTGCTCAATGATGAACGGGTCAAAAAGGCCTATCTGGGCCAGTGAGGAGGGAGACCATGTCCCAGGAGTATTTCGCCATTGCCATCACCCGCACCTGCGGAAGCGGCGGCGGCAGCTACATCGGCCGCAAGATTGCAGCCGATTACGGCATCGACTTTTACGACCAGAAGCTGCTGCGTCTGGCCAGCGAGGACAGCGGCATCAACGAGACAATCTTTGCCCAGGCGGACGAGGATACCCGCAAACGGCTGCTGTACAAGGTATCCCGCAGTGTCTACGACGGCAGGGACATCCCGCCGGAAAGCGGCAACTTCCTGTCCGACCGGGCCCTGTTTGCCCACCAGGCCAAGGTGCTCCGGCGGCTGCTGGACCAGGAAAGCTATGTCTGCGTCGGCCGTGCCGCCGACTTTGTGCTGAAGGATAAGCCCAGGGTGCTGTCGGTTTTTCTTGACGCATCCTACACCGACCGCATCCAGCGGGAGATGACCCGGCAGGGCATTTCCCGCGGGGAGGCCAAGCGCTACATTGACCGGCTCGACAAGTACCGCAACGATTACTATACCTATCACACCGGCAAACGGTGGAAGGATCTGTCCAACTATGATCTCTGCCTGGATACCGCGGTCCTTGGCCTCGACAACTGTGTGTCCCTGATCGAGGAGTACATGTATCTGCGGTTCGGGGTGGAAAAACCGAACGTCTGACAGGGGCAGAACTCTGTCGCAAAATTAAGGGGAGGGAAAACCCATGCTGCTCAAGGAACTTGCCTATTATGACGGCGTATATGGCACGCCGGAGGAAGTCAAAATCCCGTTCAATGACCGTGTTCACTTCTTTGGTGACGGTGTCTATGACGCCACGGTCGGCGCCAACGGCAAAGTGTATCTGCTGCAGGACCATCTGGATCGGTTCTATTCCAGCGCCAAGGCACTGGACATCCACATCCCGATGGGCAAGACCGAGCTGGGAAGCCTGCTCACCGGCTTGCTGGCCCGGGTGGAAGGCAGCACCCATTTTGTCTACTGGCAGGTTACCCGCGGCGTCAATGACCGCAACCATGTCTATGATGATGACATCACCGGAAAGCTGTGGGTCATGATCCGCCCCAACCAACTGAACGATCCCGACAAGCCCATCAAGCTGGTCACCCGGCCGGATACCCGCTTCTATCACTGCAACATCAAGACGCTGAACCTGATCCCCAGCGTTGTGGCAGCCGAGGAAGCCAAGCATCTGGGCGTGCAGGAGACGGTTTTCCACCGCGACGGCATTGTCACCGAGTGCGCACACTCCAACGTTTCCATCCTGAAAGACGGCGTTTTCTACTCCCACCCCAATGACGAGCTGATTCTGCGCGGCATCGCCAAGACCCATATGATCCAGGCCTGCTACCGTCTGGGCATCCAGGTGATGGAAAAGCCCTTCACCCTGGATCAGCTGCGGGATGCGGACGAGATCATCGTCACCTCTTCCTCCAACTTCTGCCTGCATGCCTGCGAGCTGGACGGCAAGCCGGCCGGCGGCAAGGACCCCGAGACCCTGAAGGCCATTCAGGATGCGGTTCTGCAGGAGTACTACGATTATACCGGCAAGACGTCGGTGCTGGATTGAGGTGAGCGCCATGACACGGGATGAACTGGAAGAGCGCAATGTTGCCGAAAACCTGGATGCCCTGATGACGCTGGACCCCCGCGGCTATGGCGTCTGCCATATCCTGTACGACGGTGCCCGCAAATACACCGGTGAGCCGCTGACCCTGCACTCGGCCAAGGTGCTGTGTGACGCCGTCAAGCCCGGGGATGTGGTGCTGATCCTGGTGGGCTTTGTGCTTTTGCCCCACAAGGTCCCCGAGATGGACGGTACCGTCGGTTCCATCCTGCTGGCCCGGGCACTGGTCCGCGCCTTTGGCGCCAAGCCGGTGCTGGTCTGCCCCCAGGACAGCGTGGAGGCCATCCGCCGCTGTGCCGCCGTGGTTGGTCTGCACTGCTACGAGGACATTGCCACCGTCAAGGAACTGCCGCTGAGCATGGGTGTTGTGGCATTCACCAAGGACAAGACCGAGGCACCCTCTCAGGCACAGATGCTGTACGAGCAGGCCAATCCCGCCGCGGTTGTGGCCATTGAGGCTGCCGGCGCCAACGCGCTGGGCGTTTATCACAACGCTCTCAGCCAGGATGTGACCGAGCTGCAGGCCAAGACCGATGCGCTGTGGCAGCTGCTGAAAGAAAAGGGCGTGCCCAACATTGCCATCGGCGACCTGGGCAACGAGATCGGCATGGCCACCATCGCCGACCACATCAAGCGCTATGTGCCCCTCACCGCACCGGGCGAATGCAGATGCGGCTGCGGCGGTGGTATCCTCAGTGCCACCGCTGCCGACAGCATCATCACCGCCACCTGCTCTGACTGGGGCTGCTACGGACTGATGGCCGCCCTGGCGTATCTGCGGCGGGACATCGAGGTGATGCAGCGGGAGGACATGGAGTCGGAAGTGATGCGTGTTGCATCCCGCAACGGCTTTATCGGCATGACCGGTTCGCTGCTGCCCGGCATCGACGGGTTCAGCACCCACATGAATGTGGGCATCGTCAGCCTGATGCGCCAGTGCACCAACTACGCGCTGACCCGCTCCCATGAGAGCGACCGTTGGTTTGGCCCGGTTCTAGACAAAGGCTTCTTTGAGGGCAAATAAATCCCTGTCATACAGTTTCCGGCGCGTCGCCCGGCTTTCCTGCCATTCTGGCGAAGGACAGGCGCCCGCCGGTTTGTGTATCTGCCGCCTGTTTTGCGGGCGGCGGAACGGAACAACTTTTCGAAGGGAGGCCGATGGCATGTCTGTCCGACTTGCCCCGGTGGGGGACACCGGCATTCTGGCCGTGTTTGAACAGCAGATCTCGGAGGAGATCGGCGCACAGGTTTCTGCCCTGAACACAGCGGTGCAGGGGGCGAAAATCCCCGGCGCCGGCGAGACTGTCCCGGCGTTTGCCTCGCTGCTTGTGCGGTATGACCCGCTTGTCACCGATTATGACCAGATGGCGCAGGCGATTTCCCGCCTGGCGGAGCATCTGCCCCCGCCGGATACCAGTGCGGGGCGGCTTGTCACCATTCCGGTCTGCTATGGCGGGGAATATGGCCCCGACCTCTCCTTTGTGGCGGAGCATGCCGGCCTGAGTGAGAAGGAGGTCATCCGACGCCACACCGGCCGGGAGTACCGCATCTATATGCTGGGCTTCCTGCCCGGATTTCCCTATCTGGGTGGGCTGGACCCGGCACTGGTCACCCCCCGGCTGCAAAATCCCCGCACCAGCATCCCGGCGGGATCGGTGGGCATCGGCGGGGAACAGACCGGTGTCTATCCGGTGGAATCCCCCGGTGGCTGGCAGCTCATCGGGCGCACACCGCTGAAACTGTTTGACCCGGAGCGTCCGCCCCTCTATGCGGCAGGCGACCGGATCAAGTTTTCGGCCATCACGCCGGAGCAGTTCGCTGCGCTGGCCGAGAAGGAGGCCAATCCATGAGCATCTGCATTCTGGACCCCGGCCCGCTGACCATCGTGCAGGACCTGGGCCGCAGCGGTTCTGCAGCCGACGGCTACCGCAGCTGCGGCGCCGCCGACAGCTATTCCGCCCGGCTTGCCAACCTGCTGGTGGGCAACGCTGCCGGAGACGCGGTTCTGGAAACCACCCTGCGCGGCCCGGAACTGCGGTTTGAGATCGCGACGGTCTTTGCCCTGACCGGTGCCGAGACACCTGCCCAGCTGGATGGCCAGCCGGTGCCGTTTTTTGCACCGCTGTTTGCGCCGGCCGGCAGTGTGCTGAAAATCGGCATGGCAAAGGAGGGCCTGCGCAGCTACCTGGCGGTGTGGGGCGGAATTCTGGTGCCGGTGGTGCGCCGCAGCCGCTCCACCGACCTTGCCTGTCACCTGGGCGGCTTCCAGGGTCGCAGACTCTGCAAGGGGGATGTGCTGCCCGTCGCCATGCCCGGGGACAGCGCCACCGCCTGGTGGAAAACCATTCACCGCTGCAAGGCGGACCACCCGCTGGGCGACGCCGCCGCCTGCACCGGGGCGCGTCTGTGGCGGTGGGAACAAAACCGGCGTCTGCCGCTTCTGCGGGCAGTGCCGGGCCCCCAGTGGGAGGCCTTCACCCCCGCCGGACAGCAAACCTTCACCCACGGCAGCTATCAGCTGACCGCCGACTGTAACCGCATGGCCTGCAAGCTGCAGGGCCCTGTCATCGAGACGGTACACGGGTCGGATATTCTGTCGGACGGCATTGTGGAAGGCTCGGTGCAGGTTTCCAGCAGCGGCCAGCCCATTGTCATGCTGGCCGACCACCAGACCACCGGCGGCTATGCCAAAATTGCCACCGTCATCAGTGCGGATCTTCCGGCATTGGCACAGCTGCGCCCGGGGCAGCAGGTGGCCTTCACCCTCACCGACCCCGCCCGGGCGGTGGCGGCAGCCCGGACCCAGGCCGCCTGCCTCAAACAGGTGGCGGACCGCCTGGCTGCCCGCACCACACCCAAATTCATTCATGCAGGGAGGCTGTTTCTGTGAATACCTCGTTTGATCCTTCGGTGCTTGCCCCCGCCGCAGCCCGCGCTGCCATCCGCCGGGGCGAGATCACCGGCCCCACCACCGGTTTCTGTGCCGGATATGCCCAGGGCAATCTGGTGGTGCTTCCCAAAGCGTTTGCCTGGGACTTTCTGCTGTTCTGCCAGCGCAACCCCAAGGCCTGCCCGCTGCTGGAGGTGGCGGACGCCGGCGAACGGACCTTTGCCCAGTTCGCCCCCGGCAGTGACATTGCCACCGACATTCCCCGCTACCGGGTCTATGACCACGGCGAGCTGGTCGCCGAACCCACCGATGTGAGTGAGTATTTTGAGACAAGGGGAGATCTGGTCAGCTTTCTGATCGGGTGCAGTTTCTCCTTTGAAAGTGCACTGCTGGAGGCCGGCATCCCGGTGCGGCAGATTGAGGAAGGCGTCAACGTGCCCATGTACAACACCAACATTCCCTGTGCGCCGGCCGGCATCTTCCACGGCAACATGGTGGTCAGCATGCGGCCCATCCCGCACCGGCTGGTGCCCGCTGCTGTTGCAGTGACGGCCGAGATGCCCCGGGTCCACGGCATGCCGATTCAGATCGGCTTCCCCGAGGCCATCGGCATCCATGACCTTGCCCATCCCGATTACGGCGACCCGGTCACTATCCGGGAGTGGGAAGTCCCGGTCTTCTGGCCCTGCGGCGTCACCCCCCAGGCGGCGGTCATGGCGTCCCGGCCGTCCTTCTGCATCACCCATGCACCGGGCCACATGATGATCACCGACGTGAAAAACGTGGCTCTCAAACTGTAAAGGAGGCAAACCATGCCATCCATTGATCTCAACTGCGATCTGGGCGAAAGCTTCGGCGCCTACACCATCGGCTGCGACGAACAGATTCTGCCCTGCATCACTTCCACCAACATTGCCTGCGGGTTCCATGCCGGGGACCCATCCATCATGCGCCGCAGCGTGGAACTCTGCAAACAGTACGGCGTGCAGGTGGGTGCCCATCCCGGCCTGCCTGACCTGGTGGGCTTCGGTCGCCGCAAAATGGCCATCACACCCCGGCAGGCCGCCGATTATGTGGCCTACCAGGTGGGGGCGCTGTATGCCTTCTGCCAGGCAGCGGGGGTTCCGCTCCACCATGTCAAACCCCATGGGGCACTGTATAACATGGCTGCCAAGGACCGGGCACTGGCCGATGCCATCTGCCAGGCGGTCCAGCAGTCGGCCCCCGGCGCCATTCTGCTGGCCCTTGCCGGCAGCGAGATGGTTGCCGCCGCCAATGCCATCGGCCTGCCGGTGGCCAGCGAGGTCTTTGCTGACCGGGGCTACCAGCCTGACGGCACCCTGGTGCCCCGGGGGCAGCCCGGCGCCATGATCGAGGACGAGGATCAGGCCATTGCCCGGGTTCTGCGCATGGCCAGGGAAGGCACCGTCGTTGCCAACGACGGCAGCGTTATCCAGCTGCAGGCGGATTCGGTCTGTGTCCACGGGGACGGCCCCAAGGCGCTGGCCTTTGTCAAGAACCTTCAGGCAGCCCTGCCCGCCGCAGGGGTGGAAGTCCGCCACTTCTGAGCATCCAGCCATTCACTTCACCTCACAGATAGAGCAGACGGCCCGCACAGCATTGCACCTGTGCGGGCCGTCTGAGGTTTCACCCCTGCCATTTGCCAAACATTCCTGGATGTGCTAGGATACCGTATAGAGGAATCCGGCGGAAATCCCGCCTTCGGAAAGGGAAAACGGTATGGAAAAGCGGCAGGCATTCAATCCTTATCTTCCGTCCTGGGAGTATATTCCGGACGCCGAACCCCGGATATTCGGGGACCGGGTCTATATCTATGGCTCCCATGACCGGTTCAATGCGCCGATCTTCTGTATGAACGATTATGTCTGCTGGTCGGCACCGGTGAATAATCTGACCGACTGGCGCTGCGAGGGCGTGATTTTCCGCAAAAATCAGGACCCGAAAAATCCGTTGGGCCTCCGGCTGCTGTTTGCGCCGGATGTGGTCCGGGGCACAGATGGGCGGTATTACCTGTACTATGCCTTTGATTTTTACGGCATGATCGGTGTGGCGGTCTGTGATACCCCGGCCGGGCAGTATCAGTTCTACGGCTGGGTCAGCTATCCCGACGGCACCATCTGGGGACGGCGCAAGGGGGACCAGTTTCCCTTTGACCCCGGCGTGTTGGTGGATGACGACGGCCGGGTGTATCTCTATTCGGGATTTTATACCCCTTGCCCGGCGGTGGCCAGCGGCTTCCATGCGCTGAAAAACGACGGCGGTGTGGTGGTGGAACTGGAACCCGACATGAAAACCATCCGCACCGAACCCAAGGTGATCTTCCCCAAAACCGGCCCCGGCTCCTTCCCGGGCCATGAATTTTTCGAGGCCAGCTCCATCCGCAAGGACGGTGACCGGTATCTGTTTGTCTATTCTTCCAAAAATAACCACGAGCTCTGCTATGCGGTGTCCGAC
Organism: uncultured Subdoligranulum sp.; assembly: GCA_904390925.1. Classification (GTDB taxonomy): domain Bacteria; phylum Bacillota; class Clostridia; order Oscillospirales; family Ruminococcaceae; genus Gemmiger. Next base: position 14,455 of record CAJFMB010000010.1, on the reverse strand, counting down.
CGCCCGGACGGTGGATTCCGTTTCGGCGGGACGCTGGTGGATCTGGGGGATCTGTACATGGGCAATACCGACGAGAGCCACGCCGCCAACTATCTGGGCAATACCCACGGCGGCATGCTCTGCCTGAACGGTCAGTGGTACATTTTTTACCACCGCCACACCAACCGCCACGGCTATTCCCGCCAGGCCTGTGCCGAAAAGCTGGTCCGCACCGATGACGGGCACTTTCTCCAGGCGGAGGTCACCTCCTGCGGGCTGAATGCCGGCCCGCTGTCGGGACATGGCCGGTACGAGGCACGTATCGCCTGCAATCTGTGGAGCGGGCAGGGGACCGGCCGGTATGACGGGCCCCATCCCCGCCGTACCTTCCGGGAGCACCCCTACTTCACCCAGACCGGCAGGGACCGCAACGGGGACGGGGATCAGTACATCGCCAACATGCGCAGCGGCGCCACGGCCGGATTCAAATATTTTGCCTTTGACGGTTCCGGCGAGATCACCCTGGAAGCCGGCGGCAGGGGGGAGGGCACCGTGCAGGTGTTCTGCGACCAGGCCATGACACAGCTGGCGGCGGAGGTCCCGGTCAGGCTGGACGGCCAGCCCCGGCAGTTCACCGCGCCGCTGACCCTGCCGGCCGGGACCCTACCGCTGTTTTTCCGGTATGAGGGCACCGGCACCATGGATTTTTACGCTTTTACCCTGGCGTGACAGCTGCATTGCTACATTATATATAATAATAGGACCGGTTCCGCTTCCTGACTGATGGGGCGGAACCTTTTGCATTTCCCTGAAAAATCGTGTATGCTGAAATCAAATCCGTTTGCCCACCCGGAAGGAGGAACCCCGCCATGACGCGAATTCTGCTGGTCGAGGATGACGATACCATCACCCAGGGACTGCGCTATGCCCTGGAACAGGAGGGCTATGCCCTGACCACTGCCGCCACGGTGGCCGACGCCAAGGCCGCCCTGCAGACACCCCAGCGGTTTGACCTGCTGCTGATCGACCTGGGCCTGCCCGACGGCAGCGGTTTTGAGGTCTGCCGGTTCGCCCGCGACAAAGGCGATGCGGCGGTGATCTTCCTCACCGCCCGGGATGACGAGGGCAACACTGTCCTGGGGCTGGACATGGGGGCCGACGACTATGTGACCAAGCCTTTCCGCATCCGGGAACTGCAAAGCCGGATTCGGGCGGTGCTCCGGCGGCGTGCCGGGACTGCGGTGACGCTGCTGCCCGGCGGCGTGCGGGTGGACACCAAAAAGGCGGAGGTGACCCGGGACAATCAGCTGGTGCCGCTGTCAGCGCTGGAATACCGGCTGCTGCTGGTGTTTTTGGCCCATCCGGGGCAGGTGCTGACCCGCAGCCAGCTGCTGTCCGAAGTGTTTGACGAGGGCGGCAATTTTGTCAACGACAACACCCTGACCGTTTACATCAAGCGGCTGCGCGCCCGGCTGGAAACACCCGGCGGACCGGCGCTGATTGCCACGGTGCGGGGATTGGGTTACCGGCTGGAGGTGTGAGCGGATGCTGCGCAATCGGGAAATCAGATGTCTGGCAGTTTTTTGTTTGGCAATGGGGTTTGCGGTGGTTTTGGCCGGCTTTGCCATTGCCCCGGCGGCCGGGGTGCTGGCGCTGGCCCTGTGGGGCTTTCTCTGCGCCGGGTATGGCGTCTTTACCGCCTGGCGCTACCGGCAGATCAGCATTCTTACCGCGTACCTGGCCCGGGTCTATGGCGGCGGGCGGGTGCTGGATATCCGGGACAATACCGAGGGGGAGCTGAGCCTTCTCAAAAATGATCTGTACAAAATCACCGTCGCATTGCAGCAGCAGGCCGACCAGCTGCAGGCGGACAAGCGGTTCCTGGCCGACGCACTGGGGGACATCAGCCATCAGCTGAAAACACCCTTGACCAGTGCGCTGGTCATGACCGACCTGCTGGCGGATGCCTCATTGCCGGAACAGCGCCGCCGCGAATTCACCGACCGGCTTTCCCGCCAGCTGGGGCGCATCCAGTGGCTGGTGGGGGCGCTGCTGAAACTGTCCCGGCTGGACGCCGGCGCTGTGGCGTTCCGGAAGGAAACGGTCCCGGTGGAGCAGCTGCTGCGCCGGGCGCTGGACCCTTTGCAGATTCAGATGGAACTGCAGAATGTGCAGTGCCAGTGCGACTGCCCGGCGGGGATCGTCTGGCAGGGGGACGAAAGCTGGACGGTCCAGGCGGTGCAGAATGTGGTCAAAAACTGTGTGGAGCAGATGCCAAACGGCGGTTTCCTGACCATTCAGGTCACCGACGACCCGCTGTGCTGCCGTATCCGCATCAGCGACACCGGGGGCGGCATCGACCCGGAGGATCTGCCGCATCTGTTTGAGCGGTTCTACCGCGGCCGCAACGCAGGGCCGGACAGCGTGGGCATCGGGCTGGCATTGGCGCAGGGGATTCTGCGCGCCCAGGACGGAAATCTTACCGCCGAAAATATCCCCGGCGGCGCCCGCTTTGTGGTGGAACTGAACCGGACCAATGTCTGAACCGGTTTGGTGACAAAACTGTCACCGGGGCAGTCACCGACCCGTCACTTTGGCAGGATACAATGAAGCTGTAAGAGAAACACTGTCTGTAAATGCCAAAGGAGGATGTGAAGCGATGTCTGCATCTGCCAGCGAACGCCCCATCTTGCAGGTCAAGGACCTGTGCAAGGTGTATGGTGCCGGGGACAATCGGGTCACGGCACTGGATCATGTGAACCTCACCGTCAGACGGGGAGAATTTGTCTCCATCGTCGGCCCGTCCGGCAGCGGAAAATCCACCCTGCTGCATATTCTGGGCGGGGTGGACAAACCCACATCCGGCCAGGTTTGGGTGGATGGGGTGGAACTTTCCACCCTGGACGAAACCCATCTGGCAGTGTTCCGCCGCCGTCAGATCGGGCTGGTGTATCAGTTTTACAATCTGATCCCGGTCCTGACCGTGGCGGAAAACCTGACCCTGCCCATGCTGCTGGACCACCGCCGCCCCGACCCGGCCCAGGTCCGGGCACTGGCCGGGGAACTGGGCATCGACACCCGCCTGAACGCACTGCCCGGGCAGCTTTCCGGCGGACAGCAGCAGCGGGTTTCCATCGGCCGGGCCCTGCTGACCCGCCCGGCGCTGGTACTGGCGGACGAACCTACCGGCAACCTGGACCGGAAAAACAGCGCTGCCATTGTGGAGCTGCTCAAGACGTTCCACCGCAAATATGCCCAGACGCTGATCCTCATCACCCACGACCCGGAGATTGCCCTGCAGGCCCATCGCCTGATCGGCATTGAGGACGGCCGCATCGTGAAAGATGAGGTGATCGGCTCATGAGCGTACTGCGCAGACTGACGGTGGCCCAGATCCGCGGCAGCAAAAGCCGGTTTGTGGTGACGGTCATCGGGGTAATGCTCTCGGCGGCTATGATCGCAGCGGTTCTGCTGGGCAGCGACTCGGTGATGGACGCCATGCGCCGGGGTGTGGCGGCCCAGACCGGCGACTATATCTGGCAGGCCTGCGGCCGGGCACAGACCATCGGCCAGCTGATGGAGACCGAACCGTTTGAAAGCAAGGGGTTCGCCCAGCAATTGCCCTGGGGCAGCGACCCTGGGCTGACCGACTCCATGGGCTGCATCGGCATGGGCGGCGACGCCTGGCAGATGATGAACACCCACCTGACCGACGGCAGACTGCCCGAGACCCCGGACGAGGCACTGATCCCCACCGACATGGCCTCCGCCAATCAGCTGTCTCCCGGCAGTTCCCTGACATTGCCGGACAGGACACTGACCGTCACCGGCGTCTATGACTATTGCAGCGTTTCCCGTCAGATTTATTTAAGCGATACGACCTATGTGGTGCTGGTCTTTCTGGAAACACCGCAGCAGGACCCGGCAGGAGGGGAAACCGTCACCTTCTGGGGCGGGGAGGCACAGCCGGACGGCAACTTCTTTGACGCGGTGGAGCAGCTGGACAGCCGCTTCACAGCGGAGGATGACATCTTTTACGGCAGCTACAATGATTCGCTGCTGGCCTGGTCCGGCATTTCCGTGCCGCACCGCAGCCGCGACCAGCTGGTGAGCCTGATCGGCGGACTGCGCATTTTCCTGCTGGTCCTCATCGGGGTGGGCGCAGCGCTGATGGTGTCCAACGCCTTTTCCCTGAGCCTGGCGGAACGCCGCCGGACGCTGGGACTGCTGGCCAGTGCCGGCGCCACCCCGGCCCAGAAATCCGGCGTTATTTTCTACGAGGCCCTGGCCGCCGGCCTGATCGGCATTCCCGCAGGGCTGGTTCTGGCCTGCGGAGGACTGGCTGTTACCTTCCTGACGCTGCAGCCCGCCTTCGATGTGGTGGCGGAGCGCCTGTTCGGCGATATGTCGCTGGACCTTTCGCTGAAAATACAACCTTTCTGGCTGATTCTCAGCGGGGCCTTCAGCGCGGCGGTGCTGCTGGCCTCCGCCTGGATTCCCGCCGAGCGGGCAGGCAGGACCACCCCCATCGACGCCATCCGCGGCACCAAGGAGATCCGCCTGAATGCCCGGGCACTGCGGGGCGGCCGCCTGTTCGGTCTGGTGTTTGGCCCGGAAGGAATGCTGGCCCGCAAAAATGCCCGCCGCAGCGTTCACCGGTACCGGGCAACGCTGCTTTCCCTGACCTTGAGCGTGGTGCTGCTGGTGACCGCCTCCTCCTTTGCCGGTTACCTGGAACGCTCCTACGGTATGGGGCACCAGGCGTCCGACTATGACGTGACCGCGACTCTCTCCAACTATGACACCACCCGGGATGCCGCCGCCCTGCCCATCTGGGACGGACTGCTGCATCCCCGCAACGCCGACGCGGTACAGCTGCGGGAACATGTCCAGTGGGGCAGAATGCTTCTGCCTGCCGACCGCATCGGGGAACAGACGCTGCGCCTTGGCTGGGACGCCACAGCCCAGCGGGTTCCGGATCTCTACGACGCCGCCAACTACTGGGTGGAAGCAGGGCAGGACAGTGACACCCTGGCCATGCAGCCCTACCTGCTGGTTCTGCCGGACGAGATGTATGCCGGGCTGGCGGGGCAGGATGCGACAGCCGACGGCAGCACCATTGACTGTGTGGTCATCAACCGGTGTTATATGCCCGGTGCCGACGGCGGTATGATCGAGGTGGAACACCAGATGGAGCTTGCCCCCGGCGACCGGATGGACTGGGACTTCAACACCCTGCCGGTCACCCTGCAGGTGGCGGCGGTGGCGGATGACCCGCCGGAGGAACTGGTGCAGACCAACCGCAGCCCCTATGTGCTGACGCTGGCCACCAGTCGCAGTGCCGCCGATGCGGTGTTTGCCCGCTTTGCCGCCGAACGGGGCGAGTACTGCCCGCGGTATTTTGACCTCTGCTATGTCACCGATGATCCGGCGGCGCTGGCTGATGAGCTGAACGCCCTCTATGCCGATACCCCCATTGCCGGGGCCAGTCTGCTTGTCACCAATCAGCGGGCGGAAAACCTGCTGGTGAAAGCGCTGCTGATGCTGGTGCGGGTGGTGCTTTACGGTTTTGTGGCGATGATCTCTCTGATCTGTGCCGCCAACATTGCCAACACGGTATCCAGCGGGATGGCGCTTCGCCGACGGGAGACCGCCATGCTCTGCGCCAACGGCCTGACGCCGGGTGGCTTGCGCAAGATGCTGTTTCTCGAAAGCGGAATTTACGGCATCCAGGCGCTGGTCATCGGACTGCCGGTTTCGGCGGTATTGTCCTGGCTGGTCTGGCGCCGGGTCATGCGGGTGTATTATTTTTCATTTTCTTTGCCCTGGGGGGCCATGGTGGCCGCGGCCGTGGGAATGCTGCTGCTGACATTGCTGGCGGCGCTTCCGGCCCTGCTCCATGCGACCAGACACCCGCCTGCCGAGGATTTCCGGACCGAAGAATCCCTGTAAACAATGCCCTGTCTGGGAAGCTGCCCGGGCAGGGCATTTGCCGTTGTACGCATGTTGAAAGCAGTTTGCAACGCTTTAGCCCTCAAAAGTGCAGGTGTACGCTATGCTAATACATAAAATGACCGCCGTACAAAGACATGTCTGCGAAGGAGCAAAGAATACAGAAGGACAGACCCGGTACAAACCCCGTGTCGAAATTTAGGAAAGCGGCAAAAAAGCGGGGAGAAACTGTCGTTCATCCACCGCAAATTTACAAAATATCTTTTTATAAAACAGGACTTTACAGGCCCGATTGAATGTAGTATAATCCCAACTGTGACAGGGCAAAGGCGCTTAGAAACACCTTTGCCCTGTCTTTGTATTAAAAACATTTCAGAGGTGAAGTGAACATGAAAACCAAAATCACATCGCTGCTGCTGGCAGCTGCCATGACGGCCGGGCTGCTGGCCGGCTGTGGTTCTGCCACCAGCTCCTCCGGGAGCACCGCCGAAACCGGCGACACGGTCTTCCAGACGCCGGAAACCTCCGGCACCAAGGTGGAAGGTGGCAACATCAACATTGCCATCACGGCAGACCCGCAGGACATCAACCCGCTGTACGTGGTGGACCAGACCAGCTTTGATGTCATGCAGGCGCTGTACAGCCCCTTCTTTGAGATTGTCCACGGCGAAATGTATTATGGTAACGGTCTGTGCGAAAACGTTACCTCCAATGACGACGCCACCGAATTCACCCTCACCCTCAAGGACGGGCTGATGTGGGATGACGGCGAGCCCATTACCGCCGACGACGTGGTGTTCACCATGCAGGTCCTGGTGGACGAAAACCAGAACGTTCCGTATTCCTCCTATGGCTTCATTGACGGTCAGCCGGTCCAGGCCGAAAAGGTGGATGACCGTACCGTCAAGCTGATCCTGCCGGAGTCCTCCGCGGGTTTCCTGGGCGGCCTGAGCCAGGTCTATTGCATCCCCAAACATATTTATGAGGGCGTCGAGAACATCGGCGACAGCGACCTGAACAACAACCCTGTGGGTTGCGGTCCCTTCAAGTTTGACGAGTACAAGTCCGGCGAGTACATCCGCGTGGTCAAGAACGACAAGTGGTTCAACGATGTCAACCTGGACAGCATCACCTTCCGCATCATCAAGGATGCCAACTCCGCCAACGCGGCACTGGCCAGCGGTGACCTGGATGCCCGCCTGATCAGCGCCGATGAGTACCAGACCGTTTCCAGGTATTCCAATGTGAATATCTACGCTTACAACTCCGGCCGTGTGAACGCCATGTTCCTCAACCAGTCCACGCCGGCTCTGCAGGACGTGCGGGTCCGGCAGGCCATTGCCTACGGCCTGAACAAGCAGGAACTGTGCAACTTTGCTTTCCTGTCGGAGGAATACGCAGACCCCGCCTACTCCATCCTCACGCCGGACACCCTCTACTACACCGAGCCGGACAACGTGATGGACAATGACCCTGAAAAGGCCACCGAGCTGCTGACCGAGGCCGGACAGCAGAACCTGACCCTGCGCCTGATGTATGTCTCCACCGACAAGACCGAGGAGAGCCAGGCCATCTACATCCAGTCCACCCTGGCCAACATCGGCATCAACATCGAGCTGGTGCCCACCGATGAGGCAACCTTCAAGAACAAGACCAAGGACCCCACCTGCACCGACTACGATCTGGTGCTGAGCTACTACACCCTGGGCGAGGAGCCGAGCCTGTACGCCGACATGATCACCAGCGACAGCCGCTCCAACATGTCCCATGTGAAGGATACCGATCTGGATGCATTGTGGACCGAGGGCAACAGCACCGCCGATGAAACCAAGCGTGCCGAGATCTATGCCCAGATCCAGAACACCATCAATGACAATATGTACATTTATCCCATCGCCTACTCCAACGGCTTCTACGCTGTGAGCAAGAACTTCGGCGGCTTTGACGAGTGCCTGCTCAAGACCATCTACTACGATTACTCCAAGATTTACAGCGTTCAGTAATTTCCATCCTGTCCGCGCAAAAGACCTGTAAAACAGCAAAAGTGGCTGCCGTGTCCGCACGGCTGCCGGGAAAGCGCAAATACCAAACGATCACCTCAAAGGTGGTTTTCCGCCGCCTTTGGGTGATTTTTTGCCGCCTGCGCTTTCCGGGACTGCCCGCTGCCCGGGGCGGCGGCCGCTTTTCCTGCTTTTGATTGAAGGAGGGTGCCCGATGAAAAAAGTCGGCAGCCGGTTCATCCAATGCGTTCTGACCCTGTTTGTGGTATCGATCCTTTGCTTTGCCATGACCAAGGCAGCACCCGGTGACCCGGTTCTCACGTACGTTGAGCCAAACATGAGCGAAGAGTACATCCAGCGCCTGCGGGAAAGCCTGGGCCTGAACAAACCGCTTGTGGAACAGTATCTCCTCTGGCTGGGCCGTGTCCTGCACGGAAATTTCGGCAACTCGCTGATGAATGGCCGCTCGGTCCTGACCCAGATTCTGGAACGTCTGCCCGCCACCGTGATTTTGATGGGTTCCAGCATGTTGCTGGGCTTTCTGATCGCCATTGTGCTGGGCCTTTACTCCGGCAAATACAAAAACGGCCTGCTGGACAAGATTGTCAGCGTGCTGTGCTATGTGGGTATCTCGATTCCCACCTTCTGGTTCGGCATCATGGCCATTTACCTGTTCAGCGTCCATCTGGGATGGCTGCCCAGCTATGGCATGTACGGCACCGACACCCGAAATATCGGGGACCTGATGCTGCATTTGATCATGCCATGCGGCGTGCTGACCTTTACCAATGCGGCCCAGTATATCCGATATCTGCGCAGCAGTACCATCACCGCGCTGTCCTCGGACTACGTGATGGTGCAGAAGGCCTACGGCATGAGCTCCTCCGGCATTCTGTTCCGCCACGTGCTGAAAAACGCCATCCTGCCGATGATTACCGTCCTGGGCATGAGCCTGCAGTCGCTGGTGTCCGGCGCCATCATCACCGAGCAGGTCTTTGCCTGGCCCGGCATCGGTCAGCTGGCGGTCACGGCCGTTACCCAGTTCGACTATCCGCTGATCATGGGCATCACCATGTTCACCGCCGTGCTGGTGGTGGTCGGCAATCTGCTGGCCGATGTGCTGTACGCGGTGTTCGATCCCAGAATCCGCAAATCGGGCTGTTAAGGGGGGACTGACGCATGAAGGAAAATATCTGGAAAAACATCAAACTCGGCTTTCGGACCAACAAACTGGCCATTGCCGGTGTGGTGCTGATTTTGCTGCTTGCACTGATTTCGCTGCTGGCGCCCCTTTACCCGGTGGACCCCGATGCCATCAGTGTGGACCGCTGGGCACTGCCCAGCCTGGCCCATCCCTTCGGCACCGACGATATGGGCCGTGACTATCTGGCACGCTGCATTTACGGCGGCCGCGCCTCGCTTCTGGTGGGCTTTCTGTCCATGATTCTCTCCACGCTGCTGGGCATCATCATCGGTTCCATCAGCGGCTTTGTGGGCGGTGTTGTGGATGCAGTATTGATGCGTCTGGTGGATGCACTGATGAGCCTGCCCACCTTCCTGATCATGATGGTCATGAACGCCTATCTGGAACCCGGTATCCAGAACGTGGTGCTGATCATCGGCTTTCTGACCTGGATGAACATTGCCCGCATCGTCCGCGGCGAGACCATCTCGCTGAATGAACGGGAGTATGTGGTCTACGCCAAGATCTCGGGCCAGAAAACCATCTCCACCATCATTCACCATGTTCTGCCCAACATCATGCCCACCATCATTGTGGCGGCAACCATGAACATTGCCAACGCTATCCTGATGGAATCCGCGCTCAGCTTTTTCGGTCTGGGCATCCGCCCGCCCACGGCATCCTGGGGCAGCATGCTCAGCAACGCCCAGGCTTACATTGAAAGAGCTCCCTATCTGGCGGCGTTCCCCGGCCTGCTGATCCTGCTGACCGTCATCAGCTTCAACTACCTGGGCGAAGTCCTGCGCAAAGTCTTTGAACCGAAGTAAGGAGGGAACCAGGTTGGAACATTTGCTGGAAGTCAAGAATCTGAAGGTATCCTTTTTCACTGAGCTGGGTGAAGTCCAGGCGGTGAAGGATGCAGAGTTCTATGTGAACAGCGGTGATTTCTTCGGCATTGTCGGCGAGTCCGGCAGCGGCAAGAGCGTCACCACCAAATCCATTCTTCGTCTCGGCCCGGACAACTGCAAGGTCACGGGCGGCGAGATTCTGTTCGAGGATGGCGACATCCTCAAGATGAACGAGTCCGAGCTGCGCAACCTGCGGGGCCGGGACATCTCGATGGTGTTCCAGGACTCGCTGTCCTCGCTCAACCCGGTGTATACCGTGGGCAACAAGATGGTGGAGCTGATCCGCCGCCGCAGCAAAAAAAGCAAGGCGGAGGCACGGGCTTACGCGCTGGAACTGCTGACGGCCGTGGGCATCGCCGACGCCGAGAAGGTCATGCGCAGCTATCCCCATGAGCTGTCCGGCGGCATGCGGCAGCGTGTCATGATCGCCATGGCCATGAGCAGCAAACCCAAGGTGCTGATTGCCGACGAGCCCACCACCGCGCTGGACGTGACCATTCAGGCACAGATTCTGCACCTGTTGCAGAATCTGCAGAAGTCCAGTGACATGAGCATCATCCTGATCACCCATGACCTGGGCGTGGTGGCGCAGACCTGCAAGCGTGTGGCCGTCATGTGCGGCGGCTACGTGGTGGAGCAGGGCAGCGTGGAGGAGATCTTCCTGCATCCCCGCCACCCCTACACCCAGGCGCTGATCGCCAGTATGCCCAAGGTGGGCGGCCGGTTTGAACAGTTCCTGGAGCGGGATCTGTCGGATAACAGCGGCAATCTCTGCCCCTTCCTGAACCGGTGCAAGTACGCCAACGCCGCCTGCGAAAACAGCCTGCCGGAAATCCGCTCCTGCGGTGCCGGACATGCCATTCGCTGCCACAGATGGGAGGACTTCAAATGAGCGAACCACTGATCCGTGTGGAGGATCTCAAAATCTATTTCAAGCAAAAGTCGTCCAAGCCGCTGTCCTTCCGCTCGGATGTACTCAAGGCCGTGGACGGCGTGAGCTTTGTCATTGAGCGCGGCAAGACCTTCGGCCTGGTGGGGGAGTCGGGCAGCGGCAAGTCCACCATCGGCAAGGCGATTTTGCGCTATCACAAGCCCACCGGCGGCAAAATTTACTACGGCGACGCCGAGATCGGCTCGATGAAGAAAAAGGAACTTTTGCCGTTCGAGAAAAAAATGCAGTCGGTTTTCCAGGACCCCTATGCCTCGCTGGACCCCAGCCATACCGTGCAGGACATCATCTGTGAACCCATGCAGATCCACAAGATGTACACCCCTGCCGAGCAGAAGGAACGGGCCAAGGAACTGATCCATGTGGTCGGTCTGAAGGAAACCGATCTGCGCAAATATCCCCACGAGTTTTCCGGCGGCCAGCGCCAGCGTATTTCCATCGCCCGCGCACTGTCCGTCCGGCCGGAGTTCGTCGTCTGCGACGAGCCCATCTCGGCACTGGACGTTTCGCTGCAGGCCCAGATTGTGCAGATGCTGCAGGACCTGCAGGAAAAATACGGCCTGACCTATCTGTTCATCAGCCACCAGCTGCAGGTGGTCCAGAAAATCTGTGACGAAATCGGTGTGCTGTATCTGGGCAACCTGATGGAGCTGTCCGGCGCAGAGGACCTGTATGCCAACCCGCTGCACCCCTACACCCAGATGCTGATTTCCTCCATCCCGGTGCCGGACCCGTGTGTACATACGCTGGACAAGATCGTGACGGATATCGGTGTGCAGTCCCGCTGCATCGGCGGCTGCAAATTCCACAACCGTTGCCCCTTCTGCACCGAAAAGTGCAAAACAGAGGTTCCTGCCCTTCGGGAAGTGAGCCCGGGACATCTGGTGGCCTGTCATAAGTATTGAGAGAGGAGACCAACCATGGTTGACAAGAATGTGTATGACAGCTACCTCGCTATCATGAAAGAGGAGCTGGTCCCTGCGATGGGCTGTACCGAACCCATCGCCCTGGCTTACGGTGCTGCCCGCGCCCGCGAGACGCTGGGCCGCATGCCGGAAAAAATCCTGGCCCGCTGCAGCGGCAACATTGTCAAGAATGTCCGCTGTGTGCAGATCCCCAACTCCGGCGGCCTGGTGGGCATTGCCGCCAGCGTGGTGCTGGGCGCTGTGGGCGGCGATTCCTCGCTGAACATGGAGGTCTTGAGCCGCGTCACCGACGAGGACCGCAAGACCTGCCGTGAGCTGCTGGACAAGGACATCTGCCAGGTGGAGCTGCTGGATTCCCCGGTGGTGCTGCATTTCATTCTGGAGATGCAGGCCGGTGAGGACAGCGTCCTGCTGGAAATCAAGTATGATCATCTGAACGTGACCCGGCTGATCCACAACGGCAAGGTGCTGATCGAGACCGAGCGTGACCCGGACCGTCCGGTGGCGGCCGACCGCACGCTGCTGAAGCTGAGCCTGATCAAGGAATTTGCCGACACGGTGGACCTGGATGATGTCAAACCCATGCTGGACCGTCAGATTCAGGACAACATGGCCATTGCCCACGAGGGCATGACCGGCAAGTATGGTCTGGGCATCGGCCGTGTCATCCGGGAAACCTACGACAATGACCTGCTGACCCGGATGCGCAGCCTGGCTGCCGCCGCTTCGGAAGCACGTATGGGCGGCTGCGACATGCCGGTGGTGATCAACTCGGGCAGCGGCAACCAGGGCATTACCTGCTCGGTCCCGCTGATCGTCTATGCCCGTGAGATGGAACTGCCGGAAAGCTGCCTCTATCGTGCGCTGGTCTTCTCCAATCTGCTCACCGTCTACCAGAAGGAGTACATCGGCAAGCTGTCCGCCTTCTGCGGCGCCGTGTCCGCCTCCTGCGCCGTGGGTGCAGCCATCACCTACATTGGCGGCGGTGACCTGGAGGCCATCCGCCGTACCATTGAGAACACGCTGGCCAACATCCCCGGCATCATCTGCGACGGCGCCAAGATCTCCTGCGCTGCCAAGATCGCAGCGGGTCTGGATGCCGCATTCCTGGCCCATCATCTGTCGATGAACGGCAAGGCCTACGCTCCCTACACCGGCATCCTGCGCAAGAGCGCGGAGGAAACCATCAGCTGTGTGGGTATGATCGGCAAGGAAGGCATGAAGGAAACCGACCGCGAGATTCTGCAGATCATGCTGCAGCACTGACCCCGATACAAGTTCTGTCAAAAGCCGCATTCCCCAGCCGGAATGCGGCTTTTTGCTGTGCCGGGGAAAATACTGCCGGTTGAATCCAAAACTGCCGGCGCCTGCCGCTTTGCATTGGCCGGGCCGCCATGCTATACTGAAGCAAAAACAACAGGGAGGACCCGTATGAAACTGGGAATTCTGGGCGCCGGAAACATTGCCGGCGTCATGGCAAAAACCATCCGGGAACTGAACGCCAACGGCCACCCGGAGGTGGAACTTTACGCGGTGGCGGCCCGGGACCTGGACCGTGCCCGGACCTTTGCCACAGCCAACGGCGTGCAGAAGGCATTCGGCAGCTATGAGGAGATGCTCAGCGACCCGCAGCTGGACCTGGTCTACATTGCCACGCCCCACTCGCACCATTACCATCACATCAAACTCTGCGCCGACCACGGCAAACACATCCTGTGTGAAAAAGCCTTTACCGTCAGTGCCCGCCAGGCCGAGGATGCCATCCGCTATGCCCGGGCAAAGGGGGTTCTGGTCACCGAGGCCATCTGGACCCGGTACCAGCCCATGCGCCGCATCATTCGGGAAACCCTGGATTCCGGCATCATCGGGACCCCGCAGCTGCTCACCGCCGATCTGGGATACTTCATCACCGGCAACCGCCGCATTGTCGACCCGGAACTGGCCGGCGGCGCTCTGCTGGACGTGGGCGTCTACACCCTGAATTTTGCCGAGATGGTGTTCGGACATCCGGATGCCGTCCACGGCCTCTGCACCAAAAACGACGCCGGGGTGGATCTGACCGACAGCATCACCCTTTCCTGGGCGGACGGCCGGGTGGCCAACCTGACGGCGGTGGCCAACTGTGTTTCCGACCGCAACGGCGTCATCTACGGTACCAAGGGCTTTCTGGTGGTGGACAACATCAACAATCCCCAGGGTATCAAGGTCTATGATGACGGCTACCGGTTGATCCACAGTGTGGACTGCCCGCCCCAGCTGACCGGCTACGAATACGAAGTGCTGGAAACTGTCGATGCCATCCACAAGGGCCTGCCGGAATGCCCCTCCATGCCCCACCGGGAGACGGTGCATGTGATGGAGCTGATGGACCATCTGCGCGCCCAGATGGGCATCCGCTATCCCTGCGAGGAGATTGACCCGGCGTAAGATACCGATTCTTTGCAAAAGCCCTCTGCTTTTTGAACCGCCCCAGATTGTGCAGACAGCACAAAAAGAGCCCCTGGGCAGGAATATTCAGTTTTAGCAGGAGTGGCGCAGCGTCAGCGGCGCTACTCCTG
>CAJFMB010000009.1 GCA_904390925.1 uncultured Subdoligranulum sp. | reverse complement strand
GGAGAAGCCGTTGGGGTCGTTCATCCAGCCGATGGTGGGGGTCAGGTGAAAGGCGGGGCGATCGGCGTCGGAAATGTAGGGGCCGTACTGGGCCTCAAACTCCCGCGCCTTCTGCAGCGTTTCACGGTTCATTTGGCGTTTCCTCCTTGTTGGAATGCCCTTCCCGTCTGCCCGGAAATGCCCGGCAGCGGGGCGGAAAACAGACCTGCGGCAGCGGCGCCGCAGATGGATTCGGTTTGACACTACACAGGGTATCATTCCCGCGCAGTTCGGTCAAGTGCCGCAGCGTATCCCGGACAACAAAATTTCTCCCTGCTGCGCCGGGTTTTCGGGTCCCGGCAGGGCAAAACCGTCCTTGCGCCGACAAAAGATGACAGAAAAACACCTTGTCATATCAGATAAAAAAATATGTCTGAATTTGTGCAAAAAGCAAATTTTATTCCTCGCAAACGGCGGGGAGCGGACAGCATCCGCTGGCATGGAAGCCGGCCCATGCCATGGGACGGTTTCGCAAATCCCGTCGGGCACTCCGTCTGTCGCCCTCCTGAAACCATGCCGGCCGGGGTTCCATTTTGCCCGGCCTGTTTTTGTCTGACAGAAATCCGGGAGAAAAACATCCGGCGGAGTGTTTGCCATAAAATGATTAACATATTTAACATTAAAAATAATGTTAACAAGAAATTGCCAAAAGGCTGCTTTGCACAGACCGTCCGAAAATAAGCAAAATCCGTCGATTTTCATATTGCTAGTTTACCAAAAAAAGCAATGGCAAACCCGTCAATATGACATATTATTGGACTTATTTATGACAATCATTGACATTGGATAATAAAACATATACAATGTGTGACAGATACATGAAAAAAATGTCTTAAAAAATAGAGAATTTTGTGAAAGTCGCCACTGACGGTTTTCTTGTTTCAGTAGCAATTTTTCTGCCTGTGCCGGCGGGATTTTCCCAAAAATCAAAATAATTGTCAAAGAAATAGGTTAACAAAGTTAACCAAGCTTTGCTGTACCCTTTTGGGGGAAAGGAACTTCCATGACCCAGGATACTCTGCCCGAACGGCAAACCACGCTGCCACAAACGCCTCCCCGTTCCAGCCGGAAAAAGAACGCTGCCCGGGTATGGCGCATTGTGGGCAATGTGCTGTTTTACCTGGTGATGGCGCTGGTCCTGGTCGGGGCGTTCTGGTTTTCCCGCAGCAAAGACCCCACCAAATCCATCTTCGGGTTCCGGTTTTATTATATCCAGACCCCCAGCATGGAGCCGGAAATCCCGGTGGGGTCGGCCATTTTCACCCGCTACACCGACCCGGAAAACATCCGGGTGGGGGATGTGATCACCTACTATCTGGAGGATACCAGCATTTCCCACCAGGTGGTGGAGGTGCTGCCGGCCAGCGACGAAACCGGGCTGCCCTGGTTCCGCACCAAAGGTATTGCCAATGCGGAGCCCGATCCCCAGCTGGTGCGGGGGGATGCGGTGGCCGGGGTGGAGGTCCTGGTCATTCCGCGGCTGGGCTATGTGATGTCCTGGGTTGGCAACCACATTTTCCTGACGTTGTGGATCTTTGTGCTGATCTGCATTCTGTTTGCCCTGATCGGCAGGCTGCTGCGGCCGGACAAGCCGCGGCACGGCGGTGACTGACTGCAATTTGTTGGAACAACAGGACCGGCAGCATTGCCGGTTCTGCCACAAAATATAAGGAGGAACAGCAAAATGAAGAAAAAAACATGGGTAGTCGGCGGCGTTGCCCTGACTGCGGCGGCACTGATGTTTTCCGGGACTTTTGCCTGGATCAGCGGCGTGCAGGAGGCCACCAACCAGTTTGTGCAGGAGGACTATGACGTGGCCCTGCATGACGTGCTGGACGGCACCCCGGTGACCGACGGCGGCTCCCACCAGGTCAACTGGACGGCCGGCGGCGAGGTCAACAAGGACATCTGGGTCAGCAACGAGGGATCGGATGACATTCTGGTCCGGGTCAAGCTGACCGAGACGATGAAGCTCCGCAAGGGCGCCGAGGAACTGGTCAATGTCAAGGACGCGGTGCACGGCAGCGAGGCCGATACCCTGCACGATTATGTGACCTGGACCACCGGCAGCGTCAAGACCTACGACGAGTGGAAGGCGCTGTCCAAGGACGAGCAGCACGGCAGCTACTGGGTGATGGCCGATGACGGCTACGCCTACTGGATGCAGCCGCTGGAACCCAGTGCAGATGACGATACCGCCGGCGCTCTGGGCAACACCGGGCTGCTGCTGGACGCCGTCACCCTCAAGGAGGGCCAGGAGGGCGCCATCGAGTACACCATCCAGGTGGAGATGGACGCCATCGACGCCAAGCTGGCCGGTCTGACCGACGAGGGCGCCACCTGGACCAGCGACGCTGCCAAGGCACTGGCCGCCGCTGCGGTCTATGATCCTGTCCAGGATGCTGTTGACCGTGTGGATGCTGCCATGGACGCTGCCACCACCGAGTACGGCAAGGAGAATCTCCAGGCTGCCCGGGATGCCTACACGGCGGCAGCCGCCGCCGAGGACCCTGCGGTTCAGGCGGAAAAGATGCACGAGGGCAAATGGTATGAGACCTACGCCCAGGTTTTCGAGGACCCGGAGCACTACGGTGCCGACAACAAGTTCGATGCCCAGTTCCTCTACTCCAAGGAGTATCTCAACGACGAAAAGGTGAATGTGGGTCCTGACGGCTCCAACGGCCATGTCTACGACTGCAAGATTCTGATGTTCAACCCGGTGGACCACATCAAGGAAGTCAAGCTCGCCTCCGAAATCATTGAGACCATCACCTCCGGCGAGGTGAATGTCTACCGGATCAAGGGCCGCGTGGCGGACGGCGCATTCCAGTATGTTTCCATCAGCAAGCTGTACCTGAAAAATCTGGATTCCGCTTCCTTCACCGCCCATACCTTCGACGGCCTGACCGCCAACACCGTCATCATCAAGGATGTGGACACCGCAGTGGTGGAGGCCATGAAGAACCGGGAATACGGCGATTACACTTCTGTTGTGAACTTCTCCAAGTGGTGATTGCCTCTCCCGACGGCACGCGCGGTGCCGGTACCCTGACCGGCAGCGGCACCGCTTTTTGATACAAACAAAAAGGAGAAAATCATGACACCCAAGAAAAAGGCAGTCACAGGCGCTGTATGTCTGACCGCGGCGGCACTTCTGTTTTCCGGAACCTTCGCCTGGGTCAGCGGTGTGCAGGAGGCCACCAACCAGTTCGTCAAGGATGACTACAAGGTCACGCTGCACGACGTGCTGGACGGCACCCCGGTGACCGACGGCGGCGCCCACCAGGTCAACTGGGCCGCCGGCAGCGAAGTCAACAAGGACATCTGGGTCAGCAACGACGGATCGGATGACATTCTGGTCCGGGTCAAGCTGACCGAGACGATGAAGCTCCGCAAGGGCACCGAGGAACTGGTCAATGTCAAGGACGCGGTGCACGGCAGCGAGACCGATACCCTGCACGACTATGTGACCTGGACCACCGGCAGCGTCAAGACCTACGACGAGTGGAAGGCACTGTCCAAGGATGAGCAGCACGGCAGCTACTGGGTGCTGGCCGACGACGGCTACGCCTACTGGATGCAGCCGCTGGCGCCCAGCGGTGAGGAGGACACCGCCGGGGCCGCAGGCAACACCGGGCTGCTGCTGGACGCCGTCACCCTCAAGGAGGGCCAGGAGGGCGCCGTCGAGTACACCATCCAGGTGGAGATGGACGCCATCGACGCCAAGCTGGCCGGCCTGACCGAGGAGGGGGCTACCTGGACCAGCGACGCCGCCAAGGCACTGGCCGCCGCTGCGGTCTATGACCCCATCGCGGAGGAGATCCAGCGCATTGATGCGGAACTGGCCTCGCCGCCCACCGAGGAACAGGCCTACGTCAACGCCTATGTCAAACAGAAGGAGAAGGCCCGCGACTTCTATGTGCAGGCCCAGTCCGCCACCGATGCCGAACAGCGGGATCGCCTGCTGTACGATGCCAAGTGGTATGACCTGCTGGCCGAGACCCAGTACATCAATGGCGATTATGTGGTAAATTCCAACGCCACCGGCGGACAGTTTATCATGAAGGTCACCAACCGTACCCCGAGCACCGGCTCGATCCAGGAAGTTTGCGATTGCACCCTGATTATGTATTACAACGGGGACAGCAGCAGCCAGTGCAAGACGCTGTCGGTACCGCAGAACAAGGTTCATTCCTCTTCCGCGGACAGCACCGTCCGCCAGTACAAAGTCACCGCCATCCAGGACGGCGCACTGAAGTACTTCAAGGCCAGAAATCTGAACCTGACCAGCTGGGATGACCGCACCGATCTGCTGACCGAACACACCTTTGACGGCCTGACCGCCACCTATGTGGTCAAGGGTTCCGGCTCCAGCGCTGTCAAGACGGAGTTCCTCAACGATTTCAAGGCCGGCAAGTACGGCAAGCTGGCCAATGAAGTCCCGGAGAATAACTACGTCAGCTGGGCAAAGTAATCCCCAACCAGAAACGGCAAAGCCTGCCCGGATACAGCCGGCAGTTCCCCGCAAAAAGGGAGCTGCCGGCATACGGGCATTGTGGCAGACCGATACAGCAAGGGTTTATTTCAGGCCGTGTGCGGCGGATGTCCGTACGCGGTCTGATGTAAGAATTTGCTGTGCGGGCCATTGCGGGGCCCGGACGGTCCGAAACCAGCACCAGAGGGAGGAATCGCATATCATGGCAAACCATACCACCGGCTCCGGGCTGCTTCGCAGGCTGATATGCCTGTTCGGGGCACTGGCACTGCTGGCCTGCTCGCTGGCGCGGGAAAGTTACGGGTGGGTCAGCCTCACGCAGAGCGCCACCAACACCTTTGTCCAGCAGGAGGCCGACGGCGTGGTGCGGCTGATCAAATATGAACAGGGCACCGAAATCCGGCTGGCCAACGCGGTGTATGATCTTTACCGGGCCGACGGCACCCGACTGCCCGAGCGCTACACCACCAATGCCGACGGCGAAATCTGCATCGGACAGCTGGCCCCCGGGGAGTATTTCTTCCGGGAAGTCTCCACCCCCTACGGTTATGACTTTGCCACGGCGGAAAACGCCCTGCCCTTCACCGTCACCGCCGAAACCGCCGGGGAAGTGCAGCTCACCGCCGAAAATGTCCGCCGCCTGGCCAGCCTGACCATCAGCAAACAGGTGTCGGGCAGCCTTTCCGACCCCGACCGCAGCTTTGCCTTCCGGGTGCGCATCGGCAGCGATCCCCAGGCCACCTTCCTCTGGCAGTTGTACGATGCGGCGGGCAACCCGGCAGGCAGCCCCCGCACACTGCAAAACGGCGGGGAGATCACCCTTTCCGCCGGACAGTCTGCGGAAATTGCCGACCTGCCGGTGGGCACCGCCTATGCGGTTACCGAAACGGCAGGGGAGGGCTACGCAGTGCAGAGCACCGGCGCCTCCGGCACGATTCTGCAGCAGGGCAGCCGTGCGGTCTTTGTCAATACCGAGCTGCCGCCCGCTGTGCCCCGGACCGGCACCCTGACCATCACCAAGCAGGTGCTGCCGGCCACCCCGGAAACCGCCACCGCCGAGACCGCCACCCCCGAAACATCCGCCCCCGAATACTTTACCTTCCGGGTGGAGATCGGCACCGACCCGGCAGCCGAATACAGCTACACCATCGACGGCGGCGAGCCTCAGACGCTGCGCAGCGGCGGGACCCTGACGCTGCAGGACGGACAGAGTGCCGTCTTTGCCGAGCTGCCCGCCGGCACCTGGTACCAGGTGACCGAGGACTTCCCGGCGGAATATGCAGTCACCGCCACCGGCAGCACCGGCACCGTGACGCCGGAGGGGGTGCAGGCGCTCTTTGTCAACAGCAGCCAGCGCCCCGACCCTGTGCCTGCCGGGCTGAGCATCCGCAAGGAACTGTCCGCGGGGGCGGCCGATGACGGCACCCGGTTTGCCTTCCGGGTGGAGATCGGCACCGACCCGGCGGCCGAATACAGCTACACCATCGACGGCGGCGAACCTCAGACGCTGCACAGCGGCGATACGCTGACCCTCTCCCCGGGACAGACAGCAGTGTTTGCCGGATTGACGGCAGGCACCCCCTATACCGTGACCGAGCTTTCCCCCGACGGCTACCAGGTCGCCAGCGAGAATGCCACCGGCACCCTGGCCGAAGGCGGAACACTGGCACGCTTTGTCAACACCCCGCCTGCCACCGCCGAGACCGCCACCCTGACGGTGGAAAAGACGGTGACCGGCACATCCGCCGCCCCGGCGCAGCGCTTTGCCATGACAGTGGTGCTGGGCGAGGACCCTGCCCGGGAATATACCTATATAATGTATAACGCCGACGGGGTGCCGGAGGATTCTCCCCGCACCCTGCACAGCGGGGACACCATCACCCTTGCCCACGGCGAGAAAGCGGTCTTTTCCGGCCTGCCGGTGGGCCTGTCCTACGCGGTGGAGGAGCAGGACCTGTTTGCCGACGGATACCTGACCCTGACCACCGGGTCGGCGGGCACCATCCCGGCGGAGGGGACCACCGCCCGGTTTGAAAACAGGTATGTGGGCGCGCAGTCTGACCCGGAGACCATCCGGCTGTCCGGCACCAAGCAGTGGGACCACGGGGAACTGCCCGAATCCTCCCGCCCCGACCAGGTGACGCTGTATGCCCTGCTGGGTCAGGTCATTGTGGCCCAGCAGACGGTCACCGCCGACCAGGACTGGCAGTATTCCTTTGATCTGCCCCGGTATCTGGCCGACGGCAGCCAGGCGGTTTACACCATCACCGAGCAGCCGGTTGCCGGGTACGAGGCCGAATATGCCCCGCCGGTCACCGACGCCGACGGCAATGTGACCCAGGACATCACCAACCATGCCGTTTCCGGCGCAGCCTGCTATACCCTGACGCTGACCAAGCAGATTGCCGGCGACACCCCCGCCACGCCGGAAACCTTCACCTTCACCCTCACCCCCGACGACCCGGCAAACCCCATGCCCGCCGATACACAAAACGGCAGCGCATCGGTGCAGATCACCGGCGCAGGGCAGGCATCCTTTGACAGCCTCTGCTTTGCCGCCGAGGGCAGCTACGGCTACACCATCCGCGAGCTTTCCGGCGGGGCGGCGGGCTACCGGTATGACCCGGCGGTCTATCACCTGACGGTGGAGGCCCGGCTGCAGGAGGGCCGCGTTCACCTCACCGCCTCCCTCACCGGTGCCGACGGGCAGCCCTGTGACCAGGTCCGCTTTGTCAACACCTACACGGCGGAAACAACGCCTTCCACCCCGACGCCCACCCCCGGTGCCACCCCGGCCCCCACCGCCACGGCCGCCCCGGCAATGCAGGTCCCCCAGACAGGGGACAGCTTCCCGCTGTGGCAGACGGCGGCGCTGGCCGGCATCAGCCTGGCCGCGCTGGCAGCACTCTGGCTGCTGCGCAGACGGTCGGGACATCTCCGCTGACATCTTCCAACCCCTTCAAAGACGGCACCTCCCGCAGGATGACAGACACACCCTGCGGCGGGGTGCCGCTTGTGGTTTGCCCGGACTGGACAGACCGGCCGCCCTCTGGTAAGATACCAACAGGAGGGACCCGCCATGAATGCCGAAATTTTGGGCGCACTGTCGCGCATCACACCGGAGGAACAAAAGCTGCGGGACGGCGAACCGCTGGACCGCACCCTCTACGCCACCGGCCACGGCTTTGAGATCGAGGCCGCCAAGCTGCTGCGCCAGGGCCAGCTGATCACCATCCGGCCCCACACCCGCTTTGTCTCCTTTCCGCGGCACAGCCACAATTATGTGGAGATCATGTACATGTGCACCGGCCAGACCACCCACATCATCGGCGGCGGCACCCCGGTGCATCTGCAGGCGGGGGAACTACTGTTTCTCAACCAGCGGGCCAGCCATGCCATCCAGCGGGCGGACGCCGGGGATGTGGCGGTGAACTTTATCGTGCTGCCTCAGTTCTTTGACTTTGCCTTCCAGATCGTGGGGGCCTCCAACCTGCTGGGGCGGTTTCTGCTGGGTACCCTGAAAACCGGCGGGGCCGAGATCACCCATCTGCTCTGCCACACGGCGGAGCTGCTGCCGGTGCAGAATCTGGTGGAAAGCATGATCTGGAGCCTTCTGCACAACGAATCCGGCGCCCGCCGCGCCAACCAGATGCGGATGGCCATGCTGCTGCTGGACCTGCTGAACCACCACGACTGCATCCAGGTGGAGGGCGAACCCGGCCAGGGCAGTCCGCTGGTGCTGGCCGCCCTGCGGGAGATCGAGGACGACTGCCGCGGCGCCAGTCTGTCCCGGGTGGCGGAGCAGTACCATGTGTCGCTGCCCTACCTGAGCGCCCTGATCCGCCAGGCCACCGGCAGCACCTTCAAGGAGCTGCTGCAACAAAAACGGTTGGACCGTGCCCAGCAGCTGCTGCGCACCACCAGACTGCCGGTGCAGGCCATCGCCGAGTCGGTGGGCTACGAGACCACCAGTTACTTCTACACCATCTACAAAAAGGCCTTTGGCATTACGCCAAAAGAGTACCGGGATCATTTGTGCAATTTCGACAATTGATCGGATTTCGCTTAAATAAGCGCGTGATTTTATTGTAAATCACGCGCTTATTTTTTCTACGCCGCTCCGGTATACTGAAATCAGTAAAGAGAACCAGAAAGGAGAGGCGCAAGCATTGACGTATCATCTTGCCATTGACATCGGGGCATCCTCCGGCCGGCACATCCTGGGCTGGGTCGAGGACGGCCGCATGCAGCTGAAAGAGGTCTACCGGTTTGAAAACCGCCTGGTGGAGAAAAACGGTCACCTTTGCTGGGAGATGGACCGCCTGTGGGACAATGTCCTGGCCGGCCTGAAGGCCTGCAAGGACGCGGGTTTTGTCCCCGCCACGGTGGGCATTGACACCTGGGCAGTGGACTTTGTGCTGCTGGACGGCGCGGGCCAGGTCATCGGCGACACGGTGGCCTACCGGGACGGCCGCACCGAGGGCGAGCGGGACCGGCTGGCACCGGTGCTGCCCTTTGCCGAGCACTATGCCCGCACCGGCATCCAGTACCAGACCTTCAACACCGCCTATCAGCTCACCGCCCTCCAGCGGGAGCATCCCGACCAGCTGGCCGCGGCCAAGACCTTCCTGATGGTGCCGGATTACCTGAACTATCTGCTCACCGGCGTCGCTGCCAACGAGTACACCAACGCCTCCACCACCGCCCTGGTCAACGCCGGGACCCGGGACTGGGACGACGGGCTGATTTCCGCCCTGGGCCTGCCCCGGCAGATCTTCCAGCCCATCCGCATGCCCGGCACCGCGCTGGGCAGCCTGACGCCGGAGGTCCGGGCCAAGGTGGGCTTTGACTGCACCGTGCTGCTGCCCGCCACCCACGACACCGGCTCCGCCTGGCTGGCGGTGCCTGCCCGGGACGAAAATGCCGTCTACCTGTCCAGCGGCACCTGGAGCCTGCTGGGGGTGGAAAACACCAGCCCCATCACCACACAGGAAAGCGCCGCCGCCAACTTCACCAACGAGGGCGGCTACAACGGCACCTACCGCTACCTGAAAAACATCATGGGTCTGTGGATGATCCAGTCGGTCCGGCGGGAGCTGGGCCAGCGCACCGGCACCCGGCCCTCCTTCCCGGAGCTGATCGCCGCCGCCAAGGCCAGCACCGATTTCCCCGGCCTGGTGGATGCCGACGATCCCCGGTTCCTGGCGCCGGAATCCATGATCGACGAGGTTACCGCCGCCTGTGCCGAGACCGGCTGTGCCGCCCCCGCCACCACCGGCGAGGTGATGCAGACCATCTACAACGCCCTGTCCGATGATTACCGCCGCGCCGTGCAGACGCTCCAGCGCCTGACCGGCAAAACCTACACCAGCATCAACATTGTGGGCGGCGGCAGCCAGGACAACTACCTCAACCAGATGACCGCCAACGCCACCGGCCTGCCGGTCTTTGCCGGCCCCACCGAGGGCACGGCCCTGGGCAACCTGATGGTACAGTTCATCGCATCCGGCGAGTATGCCGATCTGGCCGCCGCCCGGGCTGCGATCCGCGAAAGTTTTGATATCAAGGAGGTACTTCCCCAATGAGCATGTTAGTGGAAACCAAAGCCCGCGTGGGCGTGTTTGCCATTGCGCTGGGCGCCTATCTGCCCCAGTTCCCCAGCCTGGTGCCGGAGTTCCAGGCCCAGTATGAGCAGTTCAAGACCATGATCCCCGACTCGGTGGAGCTGGTGGACGGCGGCATCGTCACCACCAAGGAGCTCAGCCAGGCGGCGGGGGACAAGTTCCGCGCCGCCGACGTGGATCTGGTGATTTTGCAGCTGCTCACCTACGCCACCTCCTACAACATGCTGCCCGCCGTGCGGGATCTGGATGTGCCGGTGGTGCTGGTCAACGTCCAGAAGCTGAAAGCCCCCGACTACGAGCACACCGACACCGCCAAGTGGCTGGGCGAGCTGTACGCCTGCGGCGCCGTGGGCGAGATGGTGGCCGACCTGGAGCGGGCCGGCAAGCGCCATGCGGTCATCACCGGCGTGGTGGAAGGCGGCGACCCCACCGTCCAGGCCGAGATCAACGACTGGTGCAAGGCCGCCCAGGTGCGCCGCCGTTTCCGGGACACCAACCTGGCCCAGATCGGCCGACCCTATCCCGGCATGATGGACCTGTACATCGACGAGACCAACCTGTACAACCGGATGTGGCTCTACACCAAGCAGTTTGACTGGGAGAAGATGTGGGCCATCGCCGACCACGTCACCGACGAGGCAGTCATCCGCGCCAAGGCGGAGGAGATCCTCGACACCTTCGACATTGAGGGCGGCGGCACCGTGGAGAAGGTCTGGGAGATGGCCCGCTACGTGGTGGCCTTTGAGCAGTGGGTCAAGGACGAGAAGATCGCCTTCATCGCCTCCCACTATGACGGCTTTGCCCAGGGCAAGGCGGGCGTGCTGGATTCCATGCTGATCCCCGCCTTCTCGATGCTGATCAAGCAGGGCGTCGCCTGCGCGGTCGAGGGCGACATCAAGGTCTCCATGGCCATGTCCATCCTCAAGACCATCGCCGGCGAGGGCCAGCTGTCCGAGATGTACTCCATCGACTTTGACAAGGACATCTGCATCATCGGCCATTCCGGCTCCGGCGACGCAGCCATCTCCTCCAGGAAACCCACCATGAAGATCGTCCCCGTCTTCCACGGCAAGACCGGCGGCGGCTACCTGACCCAGTTCTACCCCCACCTGGGCCCCGTGACCTACCTGGGCATCACCCAGGACAAGGACGGCCATTTCAAGTTCGTGGTGGCCGAGGGCGTCAACGAGGACGGCCCCATCTTCACCTTCGGCGACACCAACATGCGCACCCGCTTCACCTGCGGTGCCCGGGAGTTCGTCAACCGCTGGAGCGAGGCCGGCCCCACCCACCACATGGCCGCTGCCTCCGGCCGCCACATCGACACCATCCTGAAGGTCGCCGAAATCTTCAACGTGCCGGTGGATGTCATCACCCGCTGAGCGGTCTTCAAAGAGGACAACGCTGCGGGTCGGCTGCGCCGATCCTCCGCGTTTTGTCCGGGTTGCGGTGCCCGCATCGTGCTGCGTATGTAAACCATACTTGCACTATGCGACCGCTGCCCCTGCTGCGTTTCGCTGAACCCGCCACTGGCGGCGCTCAACTCCGCAGCCCTTTGGATTCCCTTTTCGACAAAATGTCAGTCAAAACCGCGCACTCGTCGCTGACGCTCCTCGCACACAATTTTGCCTGACATTTCCCTGTCGGTGTTCCCGCCGTCGGCGCATGCCCGCCGGCGGGAACCGATTCAGAAATTCATTTGTACCATTTTCCACACCATACGAAAGGAAGAACTATCATGGAAATCTACGACATCCCCTGCGTCAAGGGCTTTATGCGTATGTGCAACGACGGCTGGCTGCAGGGCTGGCACGAGCGCAACGGCGGCAACCTGACCTACCGCATGACCGAGGAGGACGTGGCAGCCTGCCGTCCCTTCTTTGACGAGACCCCCCGCCAGTGGGTCAAGATGGGCGTCCAGGCGGGCAACCTGGCCGGCGAGTACTTCATCACCACCGGTTCCGGCAAGTACTTCCGCAACGTGGAGCCCGACCCCATCCACTCCATCGGCATCGTCGAGATCAATGCCGCCGGCGACAGCTGGCGCATTGTCTGGGGCCTGGCCGACGGCGCCAAGCCCACCAGCGAGTTCCCCACCCATTTCATGAACCACAGCGTCCGCAAGGCGGTCACGGGCGGCGCCAACCGGGTCATCTATCATTGCCATGCCACCAACGTCATCGCGCTGACTTACATTCTGCCGCTGACCGACCGTGCCTTCAGCCGTGCCCTGTGGCAGTCCGCCACCGAGTGCCCAGTCGTCTTCCCCGAGGGCGTGGGCGTCTGCCCCTGGATGGTGCCCGGCGGCGCTGACATCGCCATGGCCACCAGCGAGAAGATGAAGACCTACCAGGCTGCCGTCTGGGCACAGCACGGCCTGTTTGCCTCCGGCCCCGACTACGACACCACCTTCGGCCTGGCCCACACCATCGAGAAGAGCGCCGAGATCTACGTCAAGGTCCTGTCCATGGGTGGCGGCCTGATCCGCCAGACCATCGAGGACGACGACCTGCGCGCCATCGCCCGGGACTTCGGCGTCACCCTCAACGAGAACTTCCTGGACTGATCCGGGAAAAATTCCGGTTTTCCTGTTGCCTTCGCCGCACCCGGTGTGGTAAGCTGACAGTAACAGGTGCTTTTCCGCGCAGAAAGGCACATTTGTCCGAACCAAACCCATCCAACACAAAAGGAGCGTACTGTTTATGGTAAGCCGCATTGTCCTGAACACCATTTCCTACCATGGCCATGGCGCCATCGAGAACATCGTCCCCGAGCTGACCGCCCGCGGCTACAAGAAGGCCTTTGTCTGCTCTGACCCCGACCTGGTCAAGTTCGGCGTCACCAAGAAGGTCACCGATCTGCTGGAGGCGGCAAACTTTGCCTACGCCCTCTACAGCGAGATCAAGCCCAACCCCACCATCCAGAACGTCCAGGACGGCGTCAAGGCCTTCCAGGATGCCCAGGCTGACTGCATCGTCACCATCGGCGGCGGCTCCTCCATGGATACCGCCAAGGCCATCGGCATCATCATCAACAACCCCGAGTTCGCCGACGTGCGCAGCCTGGAGGGCGTTGCCCCCACCAAGAAGCATGCGGTCTTCACCATCGCTGTGCCTACCACCGCCGGCACCGCTGCCGAGGTCACCATCAACTACGTCATCACCGACGTGGAGAAGAAGCGCAAGTTCGTCTGCGTGGACACCAACGACATCCCCGAGGTTGCCGTCGTCGATCCCGACATGATGGCTTCCATGCCCAAGGGCCTGACCGCCGCCACCGGTATGGACGCCCTGACCCATGCCATTGAGGGCTACATCACCAAGGGTCACTGCACCATCTCCGACATGTTCCACCTGGAGGCCATCCGCCTGATTTCCGAGAACCTGCGCGGCGCTGTCCAGAACACCCCGGAAGGCCGCGAGGGCATGGCCCTGGGCCAGTACATTGCCGGCATGGGCTTCTCCAACGTGGGCCTGGGCATCGTCCACAGCATGGCACACGGCCTGTCCGCCCTGTATGACACCCCGCACGGTGTGGCCTGCGCCATCATCCTGCCCACCGGCCTGGAGTACAACAAGAGCGTTGCCGGCGAGCGTTACCGCGCTGTGGGCAAGGCCATGGGCGTGGAGGGCATCGACGCCATGACCGATGCCGAGGCCGCCGACGCCACCATCGCAGCGGTCAAGAAGCTCAGCTCCGACGTGGGCATCCCCACCGACCTGAAGGGCATCCTGAGGGAGGAGGACGTGCAGTTCCTGTCCGAGTCCGCCTTTGCCGACGCCTGCTGCCCCGGCAACCCCCGCGACACCAGCGTGGAGGAGATCAGCCAGCTGTACCGCAGCCTGCTGTAATCGGATGATTCCATGACAAGGCTCCCGTCCTGTTGTTTCGGCACCGGACGGGAGCCTTTTTGCGGCGGCCGGCGCGGGTGCTTTCCGGCTGTTCTCACCGGCCGGCCCGCCCGGCGGATACCTGCCAGGTGGTTCTGGAAGAAAGCGACGCCTTCACCGCCGACAACCCGGTGCAGACGGTGGTGCGGGGGGAGGATGTGACCTTCACCCTCCACCCGGCGCAGGGGTGCACCCTCACCGGCAGCGACTATCCCGGCGCCCGGCTGGAACCCGCCGCCGACGGCTACACCCTCACGCTGGAGGGGGTGCGCTACCCGGCGGTGGTCACCGTCACCGCCCGAAAAAGCGACACTGCCTTTGTCTGCCATGCCAACGACGGCACCGATGTGACCGGCACCCAGGCGGTGCTGCCCGTCCACACCCGGCTGAACACCCCCGCGGCGGGACTGTTCGCCCGGGAAGGGTATACCCAGACCGGCTGGAGCACGACGCCGGACGGCACCGGCCAGACGGTGGTGCAGGGGGGCCGGGTGGACCTGAACGGCCAGAAACCGCTGGATTTGTACGCCCGGTGGCAGCCCTGGACCGACGCGGCAGCCTTCACCTGGCGGCTGGAAGGGGAGGGGGCAGTCATCACCGGCTGCGACAGTACCGATGCAGTCCTTGCGGTGCCCGCCGCACTGGACGGCCACCCGGTCACTGCCCTGGCCACCGGGGCGCTGGACGGTCTGCCCTGCCGGGAGATCGTGCTGCCCCAGGGCCTTGCCCGGCTGGAGGAGGGCGCCATCCG
The DNA here is from genome assembly GCA_904390925.1 of uncultured Subdoligranulum sp. Taxonomy (GTDB): domain Bacteria; phylum Bacillota; class Clostridia; order Oscillospirales; family Ruminococcaceae; genus Gemmiger. The sequence continues at coordinate 35,396 of CAJFMB010000009.1, read as the reverse complement.
CAATTGTGACAGCCTTACCACCCTGACCCTTTTTGACGATTTGACCAGCCTGCACGCCGACGCGGTGCAGGACTGCCCCAATCTGCAGACCCTCCGGCTGCAGGCGGCCACCGCGCCGAAGTACAGCGGCGGCTACTTTGCCACCTTTGCCGACAAGTATGACCGGCTGCTGGCGCTGCGGCAGCAGAAAAAACTGGTGCTCTTTTCCGGGTCCTCCACCCGCTTCGGCTACGACAGCGCCCTGCTGGACCAGGCCCTGCCCGACTATCAGGTGGTGAACATGGGGGTATTTGCCTACACCAACGCCACCCCGCAGCTGCTGTTGATCCTGGACTGCATGCAGGCCGGGGACATCCTGCTGGATTCCCCCGAGTTTGACGCCGCCCAGCGGCAGTTCTGCACCACCGACAAGCTGGACGATTCCTTTTTCTGCCTGATGGAGGCCAATTACCAGATGCTCGCGGCGCTGGACCTGCGCCAGACCTCCGGTGCCTTTGCGGCGCTGGGCGAGTACCTGACCAACCGCGCCGCCCTGCCGGACAAAAGCTATGACCTGTCCCCGGCGGATTTTGACGAGGACGGCAACCCCACCGACACCCCCAGCTACAACCAGTACGGGGATTACTGCCTGTACCGGCCCAACGCGGCGGACGATGCCCCGGTCTACGGCCTGGCGGTGGAATACACCACCCACGGTCTGCCGGCGGAGCAGTTTGTCACCCCGCTCAACGCCATGTACCGGCGTTTTCTGGACAAGGGGGTGCAGGTGTTTTTCACCTACGCCCCCCGCAACAGCCAGGCGCTGTCGGACAACAGCACCCCCGAGGCCCGGGCCGAGCTGGACCAAAGCCTGCGGCAGAACCTGTGCGTGCCGGTGCTGGGCACGGTGGAGGATTCCCTCTGGCCGGGGCGGTATCTCTACGGCACCGACAATCACCTTTCCACCGAGGGGGCAACTCTGCGCACCCGACAGGTGCTGAACTGGCTGAAAGTCTGGCTGGGGGATGGGGTCCTTCTGCCGGACTGACCCCGCCGCCCATGGGACCCCTTGAGCAATGATCGGGAGTTTTTGTTATGTTGTTTGCCATTTTTCTGGCCGTGGCGGCGGGCCTGACCGCGCTGGTCTGCGGTGCCACCCTGCAGCAGCTGCTGCTGGGGGCGCTGGTGCTGGCCCTGGTCTGCCTGGGGCGGGGGAGGGCTGACCGATGAATTTCATCTCGGCACAGTTTGTGGTACTCTTCCCGGTGGTGCTGCTGGCCTGGCGCCTTACCCCGCAGCGGGGCCGCTGGGCAGTATTGCTGGCGGCCAGCTGGCTGTTTTACCTGGGGGGTCAGGCGGCGGCCTTTCCGCTGCTGCTGTTGGCTACCGGCGTCTGCTACCTGGCGGCGCTGCGCATCGCCGCCACGGCCCGGCCCACCGCCCGCCGCGGCTGGCTGGCGCTGGCACTGGGCACCTGCCTGGGCATTCTGTTCCTTTTCAAGTATCTGGGCTTTGCGGCGTCGGTGTTCGGCATCTCGGTCCCGCCGCTGCTTTTGCCGGTGGGCATCAGCTTCTATACCTTCCAGAACCTCTCCTACGTCATTGATGCCTACCGGGGCACCCTGCAGCCGGAACGGCATTTCGGCTACTATGCGCTGTTTGTGGCCTACTTTCCCCAGCTGGTGGCAGGCCCCATCGAGCGCCCCCAGAACCTGCTGCCCCAGCTGCATGCCGCCCGAAACTCCACCGCGGAGGACGCCTGGGCGGGGGCGCAGTTCCTGCTGCGGGGCTACTGCAAAAAGCTGGTCCTGGCCGACTTTGCCGCCCGCTTTGTGGACCCGGTCTACGCCGCGCCGGACCAGGCTACCGGCCCGGCGGTGGTGGTGGCCACGGTACTGTTTGCCCTGCAGATCTACGGCGATTTCTCCGGTTACTCGGACATTGCCTGCGGCGCCGCCCGGCTGATGGGGGTGCGGCTGATGCAGAACTTTGACGCCCCCTATACCGCTGTTTCCGTCCGGGATTTCTGGCGCCGGTGGCATATCAGCCTGACCCGCTGGCTCACCGATTATCTTTACATCCCGCTGGGCGGCAGCCGCTGCGGCCGGGTCCGGCACTGCCGGAACATTCTGATCGTGTTTCTGGCCAGCGGTCTCTGGCACGGCGCCAACTGGACCTTTGTGGTCTGGGGGGCGCTGCACGGCACCGCCCTGGTGCTCGGCACCCTGCTGCCCGCCCGGGTCCGGCTGCCCCGGCGGCTGGGCCAGTGGCTGACCTTCGCCTTTGTCTGTTTCGCCTGGATCTTTTTCCGGGCGGATACGGTGGGGCAGGCGCTGCAGCTGATCGCCGCCCTGCCCTCCGGCTGGCTGACCCCGCCCGACCTGGGCCTGACATGGCCCGACCTGCTCCAGCTGGCGCTGGGGGTGGTCCTGCTGGTCCGGCTGCGGGGCTGGCCCGCAGCTCCCGTCCATCCCCGCCGGATGGCCGCCGCGGGATTTTTCCTCACCGGCGCCGCGGCGCTGGCCTGGCTGTCGCTGCTGGCGGCCGGGGCGGGCAATGCCTTCATCTATTTTCAGTTTTGACCCCGCCGCCCCGGGCGCTGCGGAACCCCCTGTCAGGATGGTGTTATGAAAAAACTGCTGCTGCAGCTGCTGGCCCTGCTGCTGGCCGGCCCGCTGTTTTTGCTGGGTTGCGGCTTCGGCCTGCCCGCCCGGTATGACGAAAGCTTTCTCGGCGAGCTGGGGGACAAGTGCACCCTGCTGGCGGAAAGCAGCTCCCCCCGCATTGTGCTGGTGGGGGGCAGCAGCCTGGCCTTCGGGGTGGACAGTACCCTGCTGGAGGAGGAGTTCCCCGGCTACACGGTGGTCAATTTCGGGTTGTATGCCGCGCTGGGCACCCAGATGATGCTGGAACTTTCCGACGGCCAGTTCCGGGAGGGGGACATCGTGATTCTCTCGCCAGAACAGCAGCAACAGACCCTGTCCTGCTACTTCAATGCCGAGGCCGCCTGGCAGGCGCTGGACGGCCGGTTTGACCTGCTGTCCCGGCTGGATTCCTCCCATTTCGGGGCGCTGCTGGGGCAGTTTCCCTACTTTGCCGCCCGCAAGCTGCGCTATCTCCTCCAGGGGGAAAAGCCGGTGCCGGAGGGGGTCTACCGCCATGCCAGTTTTGACGACCACGGGGATCTGCGGGCGGACTTTCCCGCCAACACCATGCCCGGCGGCTGGGACCAGAACACCCCGGTGCTGCTGGAGCAGGAGGTGCTGGACCCGGACTTTGTGGCACTTGTCAACCAATGGGCGGACAACGCCCGGGCACAGGGGGCGCAGGTCTTTTACCGGTTTTCCCCCATGAATGCCGCCGCGGTAACGGGGGACCCGGACGCCTACTATGATTTCCTCCGTGGACAGCTGGATTTTCCGATTCTCGGCGACCCGCACAGCTGCATCCTCGACCCGGAATGGTTCTACGATACAAACTTTCACCTGAACGAGTCCGGCCGCCAGCTCAACACCCGCAACCTGACGCGGGACCTGAAAGCCCAGCTGGGGGATACCACCCCCACCGAAATTGCGGTGCCCGACCCGCCCGCCCCGGCCACGGCAGAGACCGTCCTGGGCGACAACAGCGACGCCGACTGCTTCACCTTCCAAAAGCGGGGCAGCGCGGCGGTGCTCACCGGTGTGACGGAGGCGGGCCGCAGCCGGGAAACCCTGACCATCCCCACCCGCTGGCAGGGGTTACCGGTCACCGCCATTGCCGACGGCGCCTTTGCGGGCTGTGACAAACTGCGGACCATCCGGCTGCAAAACCCGGACCCCACCGCCTGTGTGCCGGGCCAGAACCTGCTGGAGGACTGCTCCGCCGTCCTGAAAGTGCCGGACGGGGCCGCCGACGACTACCGGCTGAGCTATTTCTGGTCGGCCTATGCGTCCAGGATTTCCTGACCGCAGAATGTTTTGCAACATGCCGGACCCCCGACAGGGTCCGGTATTTTGCTGCCAAAGAAAAGTTCCCGGAGGAAAAAACGACGGATTTGTCCGTCATAAATTGACATTTTTTCAAATCTGCGTTATTTTCAAAGGGTGACTTTTGAACGACAGCTTCCTGATGGAACGGTTCATGCGGCCCGGCCGCAGAAAGTGAGGACTTGACATGACCCAACCGAATCACAGCTTTTTGGAGACCCGCAGCACGCCGCTGCCGGAACTGAACGCCACCCTGCACGAGATGGAGCACCAGCAGACCGGTGCCCGGCTGGCCTGGCTGGAACGGGCGGAGGAAAACAAGACCTTCGGCATCGCGTTTCCCACCCTGCCGTCAGATGACACCGGTGTGTTTCATATCCTCGAGCACTCGGTGCTCTGCGGGTCGGACAAGTACCCGGTGAAGGAACCCTTTGTCGAGCTGCTCAAGCATTCGATGAACACCTTCCTCAATGCGCTGACCTTCCCGGACAAGACACTGTATCCCATTTCCAGCCGCAACGACAAGGATTTTCTCACCCTGATGCGGGTGTACCTGGATGCGGTTCTGCATCCGGCCATCTACCACAAGCCGGAGATCTTCCGCCAGGAGGGCTGGCGGTATGAGTTTGACGCCGACGGCAATCCCCACTACAAAGGCGTTGTCTTTAATGAAATGAAGGGCGCCTTTGCCGATGCCGACGAGCTGGAGGTCAACGCCATCAACCGGGCGCTGTTCCCTGACACGCCCTACCGGTATGTGTCGGGCGGTGACCCGGTCAGCATTCCCGATCTGACCTATGAGTCCTTCCTGGACCATCACCGCCGGTTCTATGCGCCCTCCAACGCGCTGATCTTCCTGGACGGCGCGGTGGACCTGGACGCGGTGCTCAAGCTGCTGGACGAGGAATACCTCTGCGGCTTCACCCGCACCGAGCGCACGGTGTTCCCGCCGCTGCAAAAGCCGGTGATCGCCGACACCCAGGTGGTGAAGTATGAGGTGGCCTCCCCCGACGAGGAGCAGGGCCGCACCCGCCTGGCCTGGGGCCTGGCGCTGGGCACCTATGCCGACCGGGAAAGCCAGGTGGCGGCCCAGGTGCTGGCCGAGGTTCTGGCCGGCGACAACGAGGCCCCGCTGTGCAAGGCGGTGCTGTCCCGCCAGCTGGCCGAGGACGTGGTACTGCAGTGGAACGACGGTGTGGCCCAGCCCTGGATGCTGTTGGAAATCCGCAACCTGAAAACCGAGAATGCTGCCGCCGCCGAGAAGGCGGTCTTTGACGAGCTGACCCGGCTGGCGGAGCAGGGGATCGACCGCACCAAGCTGGAAGCCGCGCTGGCGCACCTGGAATTCCAGATGCGGGAGCGGGATTTCGGCAGCTATCCGCCGGGCATCATCTTCTGCATGCAGGCGCTGGAAAGCTGGCTGTACGGCGGCCATCCCGAAGCAAACCTGCAGGTGGGCGGGCTGTTCGACACGCTGCGGGCCAAGATGGCGGACGGCTATTTTGAGGATCTGCTGCGCCGGCTGTTTTTGGAAAATCCCCACCGCTGCAAGGTGGAGCTGCTGCCCAGCCACACCGCAGGCGAGGCCCGCCGCCAGGCGGAAGCTAACCGGCTGGCCCGGGAAAGCGCTGCCTGGACGCCGGAACAGAAGGCCGAGCTGCAGCAGCTGCAGCAGCGGGTGGATACCTGGCAGAAAACCCCCGATAGCCCCGAACAGCTGGCGGCATTGCCCTGCCTGACGCTGGCCGACCTGCCGGACAAACCGGAGGAGCTGCCGCTGGAAACCACCCGTCTGTCCGGTCTGCCGGTGCTGATGCACCGGGTGGACACCAACGGCATCACCTACCTGGTGCTGTATTTTGACGCCGACGGCCTGGATGCCGGCCAGCTGAACCGGCTGGGGTATCTGTGCCAGCTGCTGGGCCACATGCCCACCCGCACCCACACCGCTGAGCAGCTCAACGACCGCATCCGCCTGATCTGCGGCGATCTGCAGTTCTTTGCCAATGCGGTGCCCTGCAAGGATCAGAATGATCGCTGCCGGGTCAGGTTCTGCGTTGCGGTGAGCGCACTGGAACCCAAACTGTCCCAGGCGCTGGATCTGGTCTGCGAGATCCTGACCGAAACCGACCTGAGCGCCGAGCCCGCCGCGCTGGATATTCTGCGCCAGCTGCGGATGCAGCGGATGCAGAACTGCATCATGTCCGGCCACGCGGTGGGCTTTGGCCGGCTGCAGGCCCAGTTCTCCGCCGCCGGTGTGGCCCAGGAGCACCTGACCGGATTCTCCGGGTATCAGTGGGTCAAGGCCCAGCAGGATGCCTGGAACTGGTCGGCCCTCCGGCCGGAGCTGCAGCAGCTGCTGGATACCCTGGTGGGCAAATGCCGCCTGACCCTCAGCGTCACCGGCCGCGATGCCCAGGCACAGCAGGCCGCCGACCATCTGGCCGCGGCACTGCCGGAGGGGACCCCCTGCCCCGACGCCACCGTCATGGCGCCCTGGGGTGCCCGGCGGGAGGGCATTGCCATCCCCGCCGACATCGCCTTTGCCTGCTGCGGCGGCAACTTCCTGGCGGATGGCCAGGCCTATTCCGGCGCCTGGCAGCTGGTGTCCAAGCTGGTGGGCCTGGAATATCTGTGGAACGCCATCCGGGTCCAGGGCGGCGCCTACGGCACCGGCCTTGTGATGCGGGACAGCGGCCTGGCCGCCTGCTATTCCTACCGCGACCCGCGGGGCGTGCAGTCGCTGGAAAAGTACCGCCACTGCGCCGAGTTCCTGCGGGAGTTCTGCCGCCAGGGCAATGACCTGACCGGCCTGATCATCGGTGCCGTGTCGGACAGCGAGCCGCTGCTGTCGCCCCGCAGCAAGGGGATGACGGCGGATTCCTGGTACTGGTGGGGTATCACCTACGCCGACCGCTGCCGCCGCCGCCAGGAACTGCTTGCCGCCGGTCCGCAGCAGCTGATTGCCATGGCCGACACGCTGGAAACCGCCCTGCAGGGCGGCGTCTGCGTGGTGGGCGGCCAGCCCCAGCTGGACGCCTGCGCGCTGGACCAGATGGAAAGCGTCTGACGTTATACCGTGTGTTTGTCCCTCCTTTGGCAGGCAGAGGGAAAACAAAACGCCCCATGCCTGCAGATTGGAGAAGATCAAACTTGCACCTGTTGCCAACCCGACACTCTGCCTCCCGGCCGGACACCGGCCGGCTGCTGCGCGCTGCCCGGAAAATCTTTCTGGTGGTGGCGGGCAATGCCATCCTTGCGCTGGGCATTGCGCTGTTTATCGAGCCCACCGGCATCATCAGCGGCGGCACCACCGGCATCGGTCTGGTGTTCCAGCCGCTGTTCGGGCTTCCCATTCCCGTCACCTACGGCATCGTCAACCTGGTCTGCTTTGTACTGGGGTTGGTGATTCTGGGCTGGCAGTTTGCCGCCGGCACCCTGCTGTCCACCGTGCTGTTTCCCTTCATCCTCTCGGCGGCAGAGCAGCTTCCGCCGCTGACCGATGTGACCGGGGACCTGTTCCTCTGTGCGGTGGCGGCCGGGGTGCTTTCCGGCGCCGGCATGGGCCTGGTGATCGGGGAGGGCGCCTCCACCGGTGGGCTGGACATCCCGCCCATTCTGTGCAACCGCTGCTTCGGCTTGCCGGTGGGCAGCGTCATGCTGGTGCTCAACCTGGCCACCCTGGCGGTGCAGAAAATCGTCGCCACCCCCAAGCAGATGATTTACGGCATCCTGTCGGTGATTGTGACCTCGATGGTGCTGGATGCGGTGCTGAAATCCGGCCGCCAGCGCACCCAGGTGCTGATCATGACGCAGCAGTATGAGCAGATCCAGCAACAGCTGCTGGACCACCAGATCGGGGTGACGATGTTTGTCTCGGAGGGCGGCTATGCCCAGCATTCGGGGCGGACGGTTCTCTGCGCGGTGCCGTCCCGCCGCCTGCCGGAGGTCAAGCAGATCGTCTCCCAGGCGGACCCCACCGCCTTTGTGCTGGTCAGCGCCGTGAGCGAGATCATCGGCCGCGGCTTCTCGATGCCCCGGTAATCTGCCTGGCTTTTTGTGCACAAAATCACGCCAGCCCCGCCACACGAAAGTGTGGCGGGGCTGGCGTGCCTGAGGGAACAGGGATATGGAAAAGAAGCGGCCCCTTTCCGGCTGTCAGGCGGAAGTTTCTCCCCAAACCTCCGTCATCGGGACGGCAGGGGGCCTTTAGGAGGGCGGATCAGTGGGTTTTGGCGCTCTTGTAGCGGTCGGGGTTGCGCTTTTCATCCCGGACGCGCAGCACGCTGAGCAGGATGACAGCCACAAACAGCAGGCCGGTGACGGCGATGGCAACGGCACAGCCGGTCTCCCACGGGGCCAGCGAGTAGGTGATGGAGGAGCCGGGCGCCATGCCGTTCACGGCGTTGGAGTTGGCGACCATGTAGCACATCTCGTGGGTGGCCTTCTGCAGGTACTTGACGGTGGTGGCGCTGGGGTTGTCCTGGTCCACAAAATCCTTGCGGTTGGACTGCAGGCAGGCGGTGCCGCCGTTGCGGATCATCTGGTCCGGATACATGAAGTCGTGCAGCGCGTAGTCGGTCAGGGCGGTGCCGTCAAAGCCCCATTCGTCCCGCAGGACCGTCTGCAGCAGAGCGTGGTTGCCGCCCGACCAGGTGTTGCCCACGCAGCAGAAGGCAGTCATGACGCCGGTGGCGCAGCGGAAGTTCTCCGCCACCTGTTCGTTGCCCTCGCTGTCCAGATACTTCAGGTCAACGGTGGCTTCCTTGATGGCAATCTCAAAGGCCTTGAGGTAGATCTCGCGGACGGTCTGCTCGCTGGCCCAGGTCATCAGCATCCACTCGGGGTTCTGGTATCTGTCCAGGCTGTCGTCCATGTGCATGCCGCAGCACCAGGACCGGCAGAAGGCTTCCTGCTCATTCATGGCAAAGTGCTTGATGTAGGTAAAGACGCCATACTGGGCGGCCCCCGAGATCTCCCGGGCGGCCAGCTTGCCGGCCAGGAAGGGGTCCTCCGAGAAATACTCGAAGTTGCGTCCGCCAAAGGCGGTACGGTGGGTGTTCAGGCCGGGGGCATACCAGCCGGACATGCCGTTGACCGAACCCTCGGCGCCCACATTCTGGCCGATTTCCTCCAGCAGGTCCTCGTTCCAGGTGCAGGAGAGCAGTGCCTCACAGGGGAAAGCGGTCATGTAGTAGGTGTCGATCTTTTCGTTTTCCTCGCCCAGGGCCTGGTGGCGGAAGGCCTGCGGGCCGTCGTTGTCCAGGGTGGTGGGTTTGCCGTACTTGGTGAAGTCCTCGGTCTGGAAGCCCGCCTTGCCCAAAAGCAGGGCCATCTCGGAGGGCTGCCACTGCTGGATGTAGGTCTCCCACAGGGGATCGTCATAGCTCAGACCCCGCAGATTGATCAGCTGCAGGCCGGCGTCCTGGCCGGTGACCGGCATCTCCACGTCCTCGTCATGCAGGGCGGTGGCTTCCTTGGTGCTGTAGTTGTTGTCGTCCAGAATGGTTTTCAGTTCCTCGGGCATGACGGTGTCCTCGGCCTGGGGCGCGGTGGGCCAGGAGGCCGCAAAGCCGTCGGCCCGGTTCATGGTGGCGTCGCCGTTGGTGACCTTCAGGTTGTTGCCGGTCATCTCCCGGTCAAAGGCGTTGGTGGCGGTGGTCTCGTCGCTTTCCCGCTTGCCGTCGTGCTCGTCGTTGTAGATGATGGTCTTGCTGATGGCGTCAGCCGCTGCAAAGGTCACGGCGTTGGCGCCGGCCGCATCGGCGGGGTCCGCCGGGGTGGCGTATGCCCAGGAATGGGACCCGTAGACAGTGCCGTCCACCGTGCCCAGGTAGAAGGTGTAGTCGCCGGAATCCAGCACATAGCACTTGTTGACGGTGTCGTCGTAGGAGGCCAGATCCTCGGCCTTGACGGTGATGGTCATGGTCTGTTCGGCGCCGGGGTCCAGGATGTCGGTCTTGTCAAAGCCGCAGAGCACGACCTTGGATTTCTCGATGCCGCCGGGGGTGTAGGGGGTCTCCACATAGAGCTCCACCACATCCTTGCCGGCCACACTGCCGGTGTTCTTGACGGTCACGTCAAAGGTAAAGACGCCGTCGGCATAGCTTGCTTTGGAAATCTCCTGGGTGAAGGTGGTGTAGCTCAGGCCGTAGCCGAAGGGATAGATGACACCGTTTTCCCGGTTGTAGTAGGGATCGGTGACGCCTTCCGGCAGCTGGTCGGAGGTGAAGAAGCCGTCGGCGGCTGCGCTCTCATAGAAGCGGTAGCCCACATAGATGCCTTCCTCGTAGCCCACGAACATAATCGGACGCTGGGAGGTGCTGCCGTCGGCATCGGTGTAGTCGATCATGGTGTCGTACTGGTTGGGGAATGCCGCATCGGGGTCGTAGTAGACCTTGCTGCTGAAGTTCTCCATGGCGGGGTTGGCCAGCAGGTCGGCGGCGTAGGTGTCGGCCAGACGGCCGGAGGGGTTGACGGTGCCGTTGAGCACATCGCCGATGGCGTAGAAGCCCTGCTTGGATGGCGTAGAAGCCCTGCTTGCCGGGGCCGCCCACAAACAGGATGGCGTCCACCTTGTCGTCGTCGGCCAGCTCGCCCAGCTCCATGGTGTTGTTGGCGTTGATGATGACAATCACCTTGCCGTCATCCCCGCGCAGCTCCTCGGCCTTGGCCAGCACGGCCTCCTCCTCGTCGGTCAGCTCCAGGTAGTGCTTGTCCGGGTTGACGCCGTAGGTGTTGACGCTGCCGCCCTCCTTGGTCATGACGGTGGGGCAGTCGTGGTACTCACCGCCGCCGCGGCCGATCCAGACGATCTGGACATTGTTGGCTGCCGCATCCGACTGGTCACAGGCTTCCGCCACCAGCTGGGCGTTCAGCTCCGGCACATCCCAGGCGGCCTGGTAGGCCTTGCTCACCGAAGGCCGTGCGGGGGCGGTATTGGTGTCCTCGTCGGTGTAGTAGCCGTTGGCCTTGGTGACCATCCACTCGGTGTAGTGCTGGTTGGACCAGTCCAGATAGTAGTTTTCCAGCTCCTCGTTGATCTGGATGCCCGCGGCGGCCAGTGCCTCCTTGGGGGAAACCAGCCCGTCGGAGCCCACAGCGCCGGACCCGGAACCGCCGGTGCTGGGATAGTAGAAGGACCAGCCCAGCGCGTTGACGGTGATGGTGTTGGTTTCGGACAGCGGCTGTCCGTTGCCGGTCAGGGGCAGGGCATTGTTCTGGTTTTTCAAAAGCACAATGCCTTCGCCCTCCGCCCGGCGGGCCAGCTCGGCGCCCTCGGCGGCCTTTTGCTCGGGGGTCATGCCCTCGGCGTTCAGACCGTAGTAGTCGGTGTCCCAGTTTTCGGTGCCGGGTGCGGCTTCAATGGAGATCTTTGCCTCACCAAAAACCGCATCCATGACCGTGCTCTAGTATTCCATCACGCAGGTGATCACGATGGAGGTGATCAGCAGTACCGCGGTCACCGGCAGGAAAATTGCCATGAACTTGCGGCTGCTCATTTTCTTCTTTGCATCCGTCATTTTCTCCTACTCCTTCTCAGGTCTCAGTGTCTCATTACGCAGGGGTCCGGGAGCCCGCGGCCACTCCCTTTCGCTGGAATCACTCTACCACAATCCCCAAAAGAATAAAACATCCGTTTCCGTTTTTGTCATTTTCGCTACACATTTTGCAAAAAAAGAACCCGGCCGCACAAGGCAGCCGGGGAAAGGCAACAGGTTCAGGCGGGGTCCGGGGGACAGGGCAGCACCACATCCAGACAGAACAGGTGGTCCCTGGTGTGCACCGACATCTCGCCGCCGTATTTTTCGGCGGTCATCTGGATGCTGCGCAGCCCGAAGCCGTGATAACTCTTGTTTTCCTTGGTGGTGCGGGGCAGCGCCGCGTCGCCGCTGAGGGCGGGACCCTCGTAGTAGTTTTCCAGATGGATGCTCACCATCGTCCCCTGACGCTTGACCGACAGATGCAGAAACCGCTTTTCCGGGTCGGACAGCTTTTGCAGGTATTCGATGGCGTTGTCGGTGGCGTTGCCGAACAGGGTGTAGATGTCGGCGGCCTCCATGTGGTTGAGCCGGGCACCGTCGGCAATGTAGCTGAAGGTGATCTGCTTGGCCTGGCAAAGCATGCTCTTTTCCGACAATACCAGATCCAGCGACTCGTTGCCGGTGCGGACAATGGTGTCGTAGCGGTTGACCGCCTCCTCCATGCCCTGCAGCGCCTTCTCGTCCACCACCTTCCGCAGCAGGTCCAGCTGATGTTTCAGGTCATGGTGCTTGATGTTCAACAGCTCCATGCTCTCCTTGCGGATGCGGTACTGCTCCTCGCTCTGGATCAGCATCTGCTGCAGCCGGTCGTTGTCCTGCTCCAGATGCCGCCGGGACAGAACACCGAACTGCAAAAACAGCAGCAGCACACAGCACAGCAGGTTGTACAGGTTTTCCAGAAATACCGAGGTGGAGTCCGCCGTGGTGTGCAGCACCGTGACCATGTGCAGCACAATGTTGACGGCGACGCCCAGCCCGGAAAAGGCGATCAGCGGTTTGCGGCCCAGGCTCAGGTCCTCGTTGCGGGTCATCCGACGGTTGAGAAAATAGCCGAAATACCAGTAGATCAAAAAATAGCAGTCGGCGTAGGCCAGGATGGTCAGGGGGGGCAGGCCGCTTTCCACTGTGGCGTCGCCGTAGGGGTTCAGGACAGTGCCCATCCGGGCCAGCAGCCCGGCCAGGCCCAGCCCGGTGACGATCATGTTGTAGACCACAAAGGCGATGTGCTGCATCGAGTAGGCCGCAATGCAGCAGAACAGGATGTTCCACCAGCTTTCGTCAAAGCAGACCTTGCAGGCCAGCAGCGTGACAAAAAAGATGGCAAAAAACAGCACCGAGTTGCTGAATACCGTGTAGGGGCCCAGCGGATACCAGGCCGCAAAGGCAAAGCAGATTGCCAGGCAGCCGACCACCGCAGGACGAACCCGGGCCGGCGGCGCAGCTTGTGGCAGAAAACACCCTCCGCCACCAGCAGCTCCACCAGAAACAGAATTTTATACCAGGAAAGTTGCGTCTGCTGCAGCATCTCACTGCCCCCCGAAGTATTCCGACAGCCGCTGCAAAAACGCCTTGCGCCGGGTCCGGCTGATCAGCAGCCGGTCGTCGCCCGCCACCACATCGCTGCCCTCCACCCCGCGGACATAGCGCAGATTGACCAGGTAACCGTTGTTGCAGCGGGTAAAGCTCTGCCCGGTCAGCTGTTCCTCCAGCTTTTTCAGGCTGCCGGTGGTGTCAAAGATGCCGTCTGTCGTGTGGAAGATGGTGTGATGGTTGAGCATCTCGATGTAGTGGACCCGGGCGGAATCCAGCCGGTAGGTGCCGTCCTTGGTGTGCAGCAGCAGCGGGACCCCCTGCTCGGTCAGAAGGCGGCTGCGCGCCTTGGTCAGCGAGGCCGCCAGCCGGTAATAGCTCACCGGTTTCAGGATGAAGTCCATGGCATCCACCGCGTAGCCCTCGATGGCAAACTGGGCCATGTTGGTGATAAAAATCAGCACCAGGTGCCGGTTTTTCTCCCGCAGCTGACGGGCCACCGACATGCCGTCGAGCCCAGGCATCTGGATGTCCAGCAGCACAATGTCAAAAATGCCGGGGTCCTGGCGCAGAAACGCTCCCGCGTCCCCGAACTGGGAAATCCCGAAGCTCTGGCCGTTTTCCCGCTCAAACCGGTGCAGCAGTTCTTCCAGCAGGGAACGCTGTTCCTGCTCGTCGTCCACCACCGCAATGTGAAGCATGCCGCATCCCTCCTCCTTCCGGCATGATTGCTGAGAAAAAGTGTATCAGAAAATTTCTGCCGCCGCAAATCCGCGCAGCCGCAGACAAAAAGGTTTTTGGGACAGGCCTTGCCTGCCCGCAGCAGGTTACGGTTCCGTCCGTACCTCCGGGGTGCCGATCCGCCGGGTGTAGGTGGTGCGGATGGCAAACGCCGACGGCAGCGCCAGAAACAACACCGGCAGCAGCAGACCGGGGCGGGGGCTCAGGTCCACAAGCGACTGCCAGAAGGTGTCCAGCAGCGCGGGGACCGGCAGCAGCATCAGGGCAAGATTGACCCCCACCACAATCCGGTATGCAAGAATCCGCCCCGGTGTCAGCCGATAGACCAGGCGGGCCGCCGTGCTCAGGGCAATCATCACGCCGCCGTACACCGCCAGCAAGACGGCAAAAATCTGTACCGCCAGCGCGGCCAGCTGCCCGAACCCGGAGCCAAAAAAGCCCAGAAGATAGGCATAGCCCTCCACGTCGCCCACATCACTGCCTGGGGCCTCCGGCATGCCGAGCTGCGCGGTGCGGAACAGCAGTTCTCCGCTCAAAAACAGGAAAATTCCCGCCAGCAGAATCAACAGGGCGGGAATGCCCAGCAAAAGCAGATTGCGATTGGCAGGTTTCATGGTTCCACCTCCCGGATTTTCTATCCCCTGCCGGGGGATGGTTCCATTATAGTCGTTCCCGGCCCGGCCGGAAAGCCGCACTGCCCTGCAAACAGCGGCTGACGGTGGAATTTTGGAAACCTGCCCAAATCATGCCCGACAACTTTGAGCGTTTTGCCAAAAATACCGCGGCGAGCGGATTGCATTTCGGGGCGCAGCCGCTATAATGGAAGTCAGAATCCCCACAGAAAGGAAATGCGCCATGATCCGTCTTTGCCGCCAGCCCCCCGAGGCCGGCAACGCCGACCAATATGACATCACCCGCCTGACGCCACTGCCGGACAGCCCGCTGCGGGGCAGGACGGTGTTTTTTCTGGGCTCCTCGGTGACCAACGGTGCCGCCTCGCAGCACCAGGCGCTGCCGGAATACTTTGCCGCCCGGCTGGGCTGCCGCTCCATCAAGGAGGCGGTGGACGGCACCACCCTGGCAAACGACGCGCCGGATTCCTATATTCAGCGGCTGCTGCCCCACCTGGACCGGGAAGCGGCGGTGGACCTGTTTGTCTGCCAGCTTTCCACCAACGACGCAGGCCAGCACAAGCCGCTGGGGGAGATCGCCTCCGGCACCGACCCGGCGGACTTTGACACCCGCACCGTCACCGGCGCCATCCAGTGGATCATCGCCACCGTGGGGCGGAGATGGCACTGCCCGGTGGTCTTTTACACCAACGCCCGCTTTGACAGCCCCGCCTACGACGCCATGGTCCGGCGGCTGAAAGAATTGCAGCAGAAATGGCAGATCGGGGTGCTGGACCTCTGGTCGGATGCCGGCTTCAACGCCATCTCCCCGCAGCAGCGGGCGCTGTATATGCGGGATGAGATTCATCCTTACCGGGCAGGCTACCGCGACTGGTGGTGCCCGGAGCTGGAACGGCAGCTGCTGGCATACCTGGCCCAGAACCCGGTCCGGTGACAACGGAAGATAGATGACAAAAGGGGACGCCGCAGCGGTTGCGACGCCCCCTCTTTTTTGGGATACGGTCACTGGAAATGATATTCCCGCAGCTCGCAGTTGCCGATGCCAAAGCCGGCAAACTCCTCGTTGGTCATATCGTAAAAATAGCTGTGCACCAGCCGGGCAATGCCGTTGTGGGCCACCAGCAGGCAGGTTTTGTCCCCCCGGCGCAGCTCGTCCAGAAGCGGGTAGATGCGGGCCGACATCATCAGCATGGATTCCCCGGTGCCGAACCGGTTGACAAAATGGGCCTTTGCGGCGTGGAAGTCGGCGCCGTCCCGGGGTGTGCCCTCAAAGACGCCGAAATTCTGCTCAGTCAGGCGGGGTTCGATCTGCATGGGCAGGCCGGCGGCCTGGGCCAGGATACGGGCGGTCTCGGCGGCACGGCTCAGCGGCGAGGCCAGCACCAGGTCAATGGGCAGTGCCATCTGCCGCAGTTTGCGGCCCAGCGCGTCGGCCTGTTCCCGGCCGCGGGGGGTCAGGGCAATGTCGGTTGCCCCGCAGATCTTGTTTTCCACATTCCAGAATGTCTCCCCGTGGCGGGTGAAATACAGTGTCGCTGCCATACAGTCCTCCCTGAATTTTTTTTCTTCATGGTACGGAATCCGGGCCCAAAAGTCAAGGCAGGGAGAAAATACACCGGGCCAGAATGTACGATTTTCTGTTGCCAGATTTGTAAAAGATGCAAAAAGACCGCCGCCCGGGCCATGGTTCGGGCGGCGGTCTTTGGATGGTCCGGACGGCAGCCGGCAAAAGCGGGTTCAGTCGCTCTTGATGGCTTCCAGTGCTGAGACCTGCACTGCCTTGTTGGCGGGGTAGTACCCGGAGCCAAGCCCGATGAAAATGGAAAACAGGATGGCAAACAGGTACAGCCAGGGCGGAATGACAGACAGCCGGTTCACCGCCGGCCCGCCCAGTGCCGCAGGCAGCAGGTTCTCCGGGGCGAGGCCCAGAGACACCAGGTTGATGATCAGGGAGATCAAAAAACTGATCAGGCAGCCGATGATGCCCCCGAGAAAGCCGATGGCTCCTGCCTCGGAGAGAAACAGCACCCGGATATCGTAAACGTAGCAGCCCAGCGACTTCATCACGCCGATTTCCCGGGTGCGTTCCGAGATGGACATGATCATGGTGTTGGTGATGCCCAGCGCTGCCACGATGAGGGAGATGGCCCCCAGCCCGCCCAGCATCAGCTGTTTCTGGCGGGCTTCCTTTTCCATGGGTTTGCGCACGCTCTCCATGGATTCGGTGGTGTAGCCCAGTTTCTGGATGGATGTCTCCACCGGCTCCACCTGTTGGATGTCCCGGACCTTGACCAGCAGCGAATCGTAGGCGGGGGAGGCCCCGGCACCGCTGCCGGCGGCACGCTTGACCAGGGCGCGCAGATCCTCCATGCGCATCAGAACACCGTCGGAGGTCTCGTATCCCTTGGCGTTGTCCTCCTTCACGGCGCCTACCGCTTTCAGGGGCAGGGTGAAGCTGCCCTCCTGGGTTTCCACTTCCAGGGTCAGGGTCTGGTTCAGGGGGTCAAAATAGGGGTCGGGCGGCGGCAGCGGCCGGCCTTGGTCGTCAAAGCCGCTGTCCCACCGGTTGATGGTATTGAATCCTTCCGGGCGGAAGGTATCCTGAAAATTGTAGGCAAAGTACTGGCCCACCGCCACCTCGCCGCTGGTGGCGGGATAGCTGCCCTCGGTGAGCTGATAGCCCATCTTGTCCATCTGGGCGGTGTCCAGCCCGGCGATGGTGGCCCATTCGGCCACATACCGCTTGCCCGGACCTACCAGCAGGCGGCAGGTGTAGTTGTCAAAGCCCATCTTGGGGGTCACCCCCTCCACGCCGTCCATGCTCCGGATCTGGCGCAGCAGGGGATCGTCCAGCTTTTTCTTGCCGTGGCCCTTCTGGGGGGCGGTGACGGTGATGATGGTCAGGTCCCCCAGCTCGGCCAGCAGCCGTTCCTGGGATTCCTTCATTCCGATGCCCAGCGACACCATGATGACGATGGAACAGCACCCGATCAGCACCCCCAGCACCGTCAGGATGGTGCGGGATTTCCGCCGCCGCAGATTCTGCAGGCAGACCCGCAGCAGATCTTCGTGCCTCATGGCTTACACCTCCGGCTCGTCGTCATCCCAGGCGTTGTTGTCCCAGGCACCGGTGCCCCAGTCATTGGTGTCGGCGGGTTTTCCGGCACCCTTGCGGCTGCGGCGGCGCAGCAGCACCACCGCGCCCGCCACCAGGCCCGCCGCGGGGATCAGGCCCAGCACCGGCCAGGGGAACCGGAACCCGGGTTCCTCCTCCACCGGCTCATCCAGATCCACCGGCAGCTCCTCCTCGGCGACGGAAAGTTCCACCGGGAACTCCAGCGTCCGGGCTTCCAGGTTGGGGTCCTCGTAGCTGATTTTCAGCGTGACCTTCAGCTTGCCGCTGCGGTTGGGGGTCAGGGCAAAGCCCACATTGCCGGAGGCGCCGGCGGCAATGTTGCCCACAAACTGGGTGCGGGCGGCGGCGTCCACCCCGTCCCCCGCGACTACCGCCTCCACGTTGGAGACTTCGGTCTTGCCGCGGTTGACATAGTTGAGGGTCAGCACGCATTCCTCGCCCACGGCGCAGCCCTCCGGCGGCATGGGGGCGCTGACCTGGAACCGGTCCTGCTGTACCACCGGAATCGCCATCCGGATTTCCGAGGAGGCAGCGGTCCGCTTGCCGGCGTCCACATACTCGTACTTGAACTGTACCGTCACCGCCTGGGCGCCGCTTTTGGCGGTGGGCAGGGCCTGCAGCGGGACCGTCTGGGTCTGCTCGCCCTTGGAGGCCACCGAGTCATAGTAGAAGGTGCTGGTGCCACCATCCAGGGCAAAATTCTCGCCGCCGTCGATGCTGGCCACCACATTTTCCACCCGCATCCGGCCCATGTTCTGGAACTTGAAGGACAGGGTGAACCGGGACCCGGCGGCAATGTTGCCGTCGCCGTAGCTGAAATCCCGGATGACCAGGTTGGGGGTGGCGCTTTCCACCTCGCTGCCGGGGGTGCCGGTGGGGGCGGCCGACAGGTTCAGCTTGTCGGAGGAGGTGGCCTGCAGCAGCTGTCCGCCGCTGTCGTAGCCGTATTTCAGGTCCACCATCAGCGCCTGGGAGGCGGAGGTGATCTCCTTGGCGGCCTGCACCCGCACCGTCACGGTGGTGCTTTTGCCCGGCTCAATGTCGGGCAGCACCACGCTGCTCACGTCGTTGGCCAGCAGCAGGGATTCCGAACTGGAAAAGGAGGCCAGCGGCTGGATCATCTTGGTGCTGCCGGCATTCTGGATGGTCACCACAATGTCGGCGGTCTCGCCGGCGGCCAGGGGGTGGCCCAGCGCCGACCGGGTCACCAGCACCGGCGGGGCGGCCTGCTCCCGGGGCGGGACAGGTTCCGGCACCGGGGTGGGGGTGGGAGCCACGTACTCCTCCGCCTGGTTCACCGTGACAGTCAGCGTCTGGGGATTGCCGCTGCCCTTGCGGGCAATGCTCAGCTTCAGGTCCCGGCCGCTGCCGTTGTATTCCACTCCGGCGCAGGTCAGCTGCAAGGTCAGCGGCTCGTCGGCGGCGGACAGTACCTTCACCCCCGGGGTGCAGGCGGAAAAGCTGTCCAGCAGCTTGCTGAAGTCGTAATCACTTTTCTGAAAGTCCCGGGTCAGCAGGGCGGTGTCCTTCACCGTCACCGTCAGGTCAACCTTGTTGCCCCGGCGGATGACATCCCGGCTGGAGGAATAGTTCAGAACCAGAAAATTGGGGTCGGGGACGGCGGCTTCGGCGGTGGGCTGCTCCTGCGCCGCCGCGGCGGGCGGCGTCACAGGGGCGGACAGTTCCTCCCCGAAGGCGGGCAGTGCCGACCCGGCGGCCAGGGCCAGGGCCAGCAGAAGGGCGGCGGTTTTGCGTGCAACAGACATGAAACTTCCTCCTTTTTACCGGTGCCGGGGTTCGTCACTGACGATGGTCCCGTCGATCAGCCGCACAATGCGGTCGGCGTAAGCGGCCATCTCCGGGTCGTGGGTGACCAGAATGATGGTCTGGTGATAGCGTCGGGCAAAGGTGCAGATCATTTCCATGATCTCCACCGTGGTTTTGGAATCCAGGTTGCCGGTGGGCTCGTCGGCAAAGACCACATCCGGCCGGGCAACGAAGGCCCGGGCAATGCCGGCGCGCTGCTGCTGGCCGCCGGACATCTGGCGGGGAAAATGGTCCAGCCGGTGTTCCAGTCCCACCCGGCAAAGCATCTGGCGGGCGGCCGCCTCCCGCTCCTTGCGGGGGACCCCCCGGAACATCAGGGGCAGGGCCACATTCTCGGTGGCGGTCAGGTTGGGAAGCAGGTTGTAGGACTGAAAGACAAACCCGATGTGCCGTTGCCGGAAGGCTGCCAGCTGGTTTTCGTTCAGGCGGGAAACCGGCACTCCGCCGATCAGTACCTCGCCGCGGGTGGGCTTTTCCATGCCGGCCAGCTGGTTCAGAAAGGTGCTTTTGCCGGAACCGGACGTGCCGAAGATGCAGCAGATCTCTCCCCGCATAATGTTCAGGCTGATGTTTTTCAGTGCCACCACCGTCTCGTCCCCCAGGGGATATTCCTTGCGGACGGCGTGTACCTCAATCAGGGGGCGCTTTCTGGGGCAGGTGTTTTGCAAGTCGGTCACCTCCTTGGTTTTGCAGGCTCAGTATACCGGGCAAACCTTGGTTCTTCCTCAACGCAGTCTTAAGATTTGTTAAGAAAACAAAAAAGCGGGGCGGAAAAGCAAAGTTGCTT
The DNA here is from genome assembly GCA_904390925.1 of uncultured Subdoligranulum sp. Classification (GTDB taxonomy): domain Bacteria; phylum Bacillota; class Clostridia; order Oscillospirales; family Ruminococcaceae; genus Gemmiger. The sequence goes on along the minus strand of CAJFMB010000009.1, from coordinate 15,252 downwards.
TTCCGCCCCGCGGGGGAAGATTCATTGAATTCTGGGCAGACGGATGCGGAAGGCCGCCCCGCTGCCGGGAACATTGTCCAGGGTGATGGTGCCGCCGTGCAGCTCCACCAGCCGCCGGGTGATGGAAAGCCCCAGCCCGCTGCCGCCCTGGCTGCGGGCGTCGCTGCCCACCACAAAGGGCTCGAAGATGGCCCCGGCCCGCTCGGGCGGGACACCTTCGCCGTTGTCCGCCACCGTGAGCAGGACGGACTCGGGCCCCGGTTCCAGCGTCACGGTCAGCAGGGTGCCCAGACGGTTGTAGCGCAGCGCGTTGCCGATCAGATTGTCCAGCGCCCGGCCGAACTGGAAGGGGTCCAGCGAGCAGCGGCAGGGCGTCTCGGGAATGGACACCTCCAGCGCAAAGCCCGCCAGCGAGATGGTGTCATACTGCCCGGCCAGATACTCCCGCAGATACTCGCACAGGTCCAGTTCCCGCCGTTGCAGGCTGAACTGGGGGTGATCCACCTTGCTGTACTCGTGGAAGGCATTGATCAGCCCGGTCAGCGACTCGGTGCGGCTGCGGATGGCGGCCAGGTACCGGCCCTGTTCCGGCGGGGAGATCTTTCCGTCAGCCAGAGCATCCACATACCCGGAAATCACCGTCACCGGGGTTTTGAGATCATGGGAAATGTTGGCGATCATCCGCTGCCGTTCCCGGTCCAGGTGCGCCCGCTCCCGCTCGCTCTCGGCCAGGCGGGCGGACAGCTCATCCAGGCTGCGGCCGATCCGCTGCAATTCCTGCACCCCGCCGCAGTCTCCCACCGGAATCGGCCGGCCCCGGGCCTGAGCATCCAGCGCGGCCCGCAGCCGTTCCAGCGGGGGACGGATGCGGCGGCCCAGCCGCCAGATGAAAAAGGTCAGCGCCAGCGCATACAGCGGCAGGGCAGCCAGCCAGAACATCCACACACTGCCGGACGCCTGTTCCAGTGCGGCTTCGTCCAGCGGCGCGGCGCAGAGCAGCAGCGTCCGCGGCTGTCCGTCGCCGGTGAAAAAGTCGTACCGGTACAGTGTCCCGTGGGAGGGGTAGGCCCCCGCCAGCAGGGCAAATTCCCGGGAGGTGTAGGCGGTCTTGCCGGGGGTCAGCGCCCCCGACAGAACCCGGTAGGACCCGTCCAGCGCCATGTCCCCGGTGATCTCGGCGCTGCCGTCCTCCCACAGGCGGGTGCGCAGTACCCGGTAGCGCGCCGGGCCGTCCCCCGCCTCGGGAAACACCTCCAGATATTCATCGCTCATGTATCCGGCCACGCAGTCCAGCTCCCCGGGGGTCAGGGGCGGGGGCATCGTGCCGGCCCGGTACAGCTCGGTTCCGGTCTCATCCACCACCGAAAACCCGTTGCCCGCCCCCGAAAGATATTCCTCCAGCGCCGGGTACTGCTCCTGCTCCAGGGCCGGGTCGGTGACCAGCGCATCCCAGTGCACCGGGTTCAGCAGCCGGTCAAACTGCCGCTCCCACAGCCAGTAGATGCCCCCCGCCAGAAACAGCAGCACCAGCGTGAACAGCAGATAGTTTTTCACAAGCAGGGCAAACAGGCGACTTTCCTTACGCTTCAAATTTGTACCCCAATCCCCGGATGGTCACAATATGCCGCGGGTTGCGGGGATCGTCCTCGATCTTTTCCCGCAGCTTGGAAATGTGCACCATCATGGTGTTGTCGTTGCTCTCAAAATATTCCCCCGCAATGGCCTCGTACAGCTGCACCTTGGTGAAAATACGTCCCGGCGCCCGCATCAGCTGGGCCAGGATCTTGTACTCGGTGGGGGTCAGCGCCACCGGCTGCCCCGCTTTGTACAGCTGCATGGCGGCGGTGTCCAGCGTCAGCTCGCCCAGCGTCAATTCCTCCCGCCGGGTTCCCCCCGCCCGGCGCAGGTGGGCTTTCAGTCGCGCCACCAGCTCCATGGGGTTGAAGGGCTTGGCAATGTAGTCGTCGGCGCCCAGGTTCAGCCCCAGGATCTTGTCATTGTCCTGGCTTTTGGCGGACAGGATCAGCAGCGGAATGTCACTGGTGCGGCGCAGAGCCCGTGTCAGTTCGTAGCCGTTCATCCGGGGCATCATCACGTCAAGAATGGCCGCGTCGGGAGTGCGGGTCAGGGCCAGGTCCAGCGCGGTCCGGCCGTCAGGGGCTTCCAGCACCGTGAAGCCCTCGCTTTCCAGATACAGGCGCAGCAGGTTGCGGATGTCGACATCGTCCTCCGCAATCAGGATGGTCTGCGGCATAAGAAACGCCTCCTTTCGTCGGCAGGGGGTGTCGGTCATTGTCTGTACCTGCATTGTACCATACCCGACGCCCCGGCACAAATCCCGGCGGAAAATCCCCTGGCCATGCACTTCCGGCGGCAGGTTTCTGCCCTGGCGCCGGGCAGGGAGTTCCCCCTGTTGGCGTTTTGCCCCGGGACGGCGTATAATAGGGATCAGCAACTGCGGGGGTTCAAGCGATGCTGATATACTTGCAAATGATCGAAACGCCGGAGGAAAAATCCAGGTTCGAGCAGATTTATCTCCAGTACAAGGGACTGATGTTTCATGTGGCCTTCCAGATCCTGCACAACGAGCAGGACGCCGAGGATGCCGTGCATCAGGCCTTTGTGAAGATTGCCGAGAATATCCGGAAAATTGACCAGCCGGTGTGTCCAAAAACGCATGGCTACGTCGTTACCATTGTTGAGAACAAAGCCATTGACCAGTACCGGAAACAGCACAAACACCCGTCGGCGGAGCTGAACGAGGAAATTCAGGGCATCGAACCCGATTTTGAGGGGGTCACCGATCTGGCAAAGTGCATCCTGAAACTGCCGCCCCGGTACCGGGAGATGATTTTGCTCCGGTATCATTACGGATACACCGTCCGGGAGATCGCCCGGATGATGGACATCTCGCTGGTGTCGGCCAACCAGCTGAACCAGCGCGCCAAGAAAAAGCTGAAAAAATTGTGTGAGGAGGCGGGAATCCTATGACCCAGGAGGAAATGCTCCGTCAGGCGGCCGCCCGGGCAGATCAGGCGATCCGGGACTCGCTTCCCGCGCCGGAAGAATGCCGGCATGAATTTTCCCCGGCCTTTGAGACAAAGATACGCCGCCTGTCGCGCCGGGCAAGGCACCCGGTCCTCTACCTGCTGCCCAAATACGCCGCCTGTCTGGTTCTGGCGGTGCTGGTGGCCGGCGGCGGCTGGCTGACCGTCGACGCCGAGGCCAGGGCAAACTTTGTCACCTGGGTGCGGGAACGGTGCGATGCGTTTGTGGAGTACCGCTTTACCGGGGAGAAAACCACCGGGCAACTGCAGCACTACTGCCTGACGGATCTGCCGGAAGGCTACACCGAGTCGGAAAGGATGGAGCTGGACAATCAGGTGGCGGTGGTGTACCAGGACGAGGCGGGACACATGATCCACTTCTTCTACACCCATGGCAGCGACGCCATCAGTCTGTTCATTGTGGGGGATACCAGCCAGGCAAAGCAGGTCCCCATGGGGGATACCGTTGCCGAGCTGTACCCGGCGGAGCATCTGGATGAGGCCAGCGTCCTGGTCTGGATCTCGGAACAGGACGGCATGGCCTTCTGCATATCGGCTGCCCTGCCGGAACAGGAAATGATCCAGCTGTGTGAGAGCATCGAAAAAGAATAATTTGCCGGAATTGTACAAACAGGCCGCCCATCTTCGTTTCTGTGGGAAACGGAGACGGGCGGCCTGTTCTTTGTGCGCAACACAGGACCGGGATGCTTTGCATCCGGGACAGAAAAATGCAGGAGGAAAACCGGATATGAAATGGCTGACGCGGGTGGTAACGGTTTGCATCACGCTGGGAGGTGCTGCCACAATCGGAGTTTTTGGCGTGTTGATCTTTTTCCCTCCCGATTCGGCACCGGTCAATGCCGCCTTGCTGCAAGGGGGAGAGATAGCGGCAATGGTTTTGCGTCTTGGGCTGATGCTGGGGATTGTTCGTGCGATGCTCCTGCTTTTCAAGGAATAGGCGCTGTCGGTATGGCCTGATTTTTTCCTGGAAGGGAGAAAAGCACAGAAGACGAAAAAGATCCCTGTCTGTCCGTGTTGTTTTTATGGAAGTATTTCACCTCGGTAACAGCATCATTTCTTCCTTATAAAGTATCCGCTGGGGAGTCCGCCATCATGGCGGACTCCCCATTTTTGTGCTTTGAGCGGAGCAATTCCTGATGGTCACAAAAACCGTTATGTGGCCATGCGTAAAAAATGGCCGCTCTTCGGCGCATAATAGTACATATAAGAAGAGTGACACTTGGGATATTGGGAGGGACATCATGCAACGGAATATCGCAAAAACGATTCAGCGCACCTATCAGGCCTGGCTGACCCACCGGGAGTACAGCCCGGCCACCATCCAGAAGTATACCAAGGCACTGGCCCGGTTCTTTTCCGATACAGGGGCAGGGAAAATCCCCGACCGGGAAACCGTCGCAGCCTGGCGGGATGACCTTGCCGGGCAGGGGTATTCGCCCGCCACGGTCAACGGGCTGCTTGCCGCCGTCAATATGTATCAGGAAAGCGTCAATTGATAAAGGGTCCGTTGATGATGGAGCCGTCCTCGCCGCGCAGAAGACCGTTGGAGGGAATCAGGCCGATCAGAATGAGAACGATGAAGATCAGTGTGAAGATGCCCGCATTGCGCAATCCCTTTTTCTCCAGCGGAGTGGCGTCATGCTCCATGGCCACCGCTTCGCCCTGGTATTTGCCCAGACGGGGCTCGATGATGTGGTCGTTGACCAGCGTACCCACAATGGTCAGCATGAAGCAGGACGCGATCATGAAATACCAGTTGTTGGCCGGCGTGGTGGTGTAGGAGGGGTCGATCATCTGGGCCGCCTCCTCGGTGACGCCGTAGAGCAGCGCGTCGGTGGCGGTGATCATCAGGTTGGCGGTAAAACCGGCGTTGGTGGCTGCATAACCGGCGATCAGGCCGGCCAGCGGGTGCTTGCCTGCCGCAAAGAAGGCAGCTGCTGCCAGCGGGGGAATAAAGACGATGGATGCTTCCGAGGCGATGGAACCATTGATGCCGATGAAGATGACCACGGCAGTCAGCGCCCAGGTGGGCACGTTCAGCACAGCCCGGCGGGTGGCGGTGTGCAGCAGACCGCTGACCTCGGTCACGCCAATGGCCATCTGCATGACCAGCACGATGCCCAGCGCCGCAAAGCCGGAAAAGTTGGAGACCAAAGACCCCAGAATCCATTCCAGGCCATCCCGTGTCAGCAGATTCTGCACGGCCACAGATTCACCGGTGGTGGGGTTCACCGCCGACACATGGAATGCGGCAAGCACGGTGGTCAGAGCAACCAGAATGACCACCAGCCACAAAAACAGAATGAAGGGGGAGGGCAGCGCGTTGCCTACGCGCTCGATGGTACCCAGAATACCACCTGTCTTTTTCTCCTGCAAACTTTTGCCTGCCAAATCAATCAGATCCTTTCTGTTGGCGCATCGGCCACCGGGGCAGATGTACGCACATTATCACAAAAATATCCGATCATTCAGGTATTTTATGTCAAACAGCAAAAGCGGGGCGTGAGACCCTCTGACCATCAACGGGAAACCGGAAATACTGATTTACAAAAAAAGCCGCCCACGCCAGACTGGCGTCGCGACCTCATTGTCCCGTTGTGTTGTGAAATACAGTACAGCATGTCCGGCAGGCTCGTGCAAGTGTTTTTCCACCACAAGCGGATTTTCCAGGAAAAGCTTCGACTTATGCCTGCCCCGGCGGGGAGTACGGAAAACCCCGGCCTCGGCTCTCGGCTTTCCGTGCTGCGCCGGGAAGGCCGCAGGGCAAAGCCCACCTGCGTCTGTGCGGTGCGCTGGTTTGAAGCCCACCCCGGAGGAGCAGGTCCTGCTGGCGTGACATCCGGATAAAAAGGGAAGGGCACCCCTTTGTGGGGATGCCCTTTCCTTTTTATATAACAGTTCTATAACAGGGTTTCATTTGAACACATCAGGGGATGACGGTGACCCGGTTACGGGGGAGGTCTGACCACCCGGAACTGGTGACAAAGGACGGACACCTGCGCGATACAGATTCCGTGAAAATGGCCTTTGAACACGGGAAAGCCCTCCGTACTGCAATATTGCAGAAATTTACGGTTTCAGCCCCCAAAAAGGCGCAGAAAACGGCAGGGATGCCGCCGCCGTTTCTGTTGGAATTCCGGGAAAAGCGGGGATATCTGTGCTTTACATGATTTACAGAAACGCAATTTTCACAACTCCAAAAGCAATTTATACATTGCTCTTTGCAATAAGCAATGATATAATATACAAAAAATTCAATGAAAAAACGAAAATATATAGCGTGCTTTTTGAAAAATGCTGCTTTTCTGTGAAAAGTATGAAAACCCACAGGACAGCAGGAAGATTGCGTTGGGTTACTGGCAAATCTGCCATTGAACCTGTACAGTCAATCGGATACAGGATTTCACGCAAAAAGTGTGGTGCAAGCACCGTAAGGGAGACGGTCTGCACAAAGCTGTTTGCAGCAAAATTTGCAAGGCTGGCTTTAGGGCGGCCACCTTGTAATGCTTGCGGTGGAAGCGGTTTCTGCTTGATGGCACAGGTCTTTTAAGTAATCAAGACCAAGAAAAAGGAGAATGACCATGAGACGAGAAAAAACATTGGCGAAGGTCGTGGCTTCTGCGCTCAGCCTGGCAATGATCGCAGGCTGCAGCAGCCCCGCTTCCGGAAGCTCCAGCACGAGCGATACTCCGGAGGATGCTTCCGGCTCCACCGCCCAGACCGCCGTTGAGGACGGCTACATTGCTGCCCCCTACACCGCGGCTGACGCAGATGCGTTGACCGCCCAGATCCTGGACCCCGTGTTCTATGAGAACGCGGACGGCCCCACCATCGGCGTCACCCTGCTGGGTGTTATCGCCCAGGATGGCCAGTACTTCCGCGATCTGGACAACGACCAGGAACTGGATGACTTCGAGGACTGGCGTCTGGATGCAGAGACCCGTGCCAAGGCCTTTGCCGCAGCCCTTACCGACACCCAGCTGACCCATCAGGTGGTCAACGTCATGGCTTACAGCCCGGTCAGCACCACCGCCGCTGATGTGGTGGATGAGAACGGTGCCCCGGTCTGGAATCTGCTGTTCCCCGCAACCGGCGGTTTTGGCGGCAGTGATGAAGATTCTGACGCTACCAATGTGGATTGGCTGAACACTGCCAAGTCCCGCACCTTCGTTCTGCGCTCCAACCCCGAGACGGAAGTTGCCGTCTGGTTCAACAACGGCCTGGAGCAGTACAGCGAATACGACGCCATCGCCAACGGCGAGGTGACCGTGCCCTTCTACTGCTTCACCAACCCCATCGCCCACGGCCTGCCCAACTCTGAGGGCGTTGCCGCTGCCTCTCTGGGCGCCGGCAATGCGGACGCCGTGCTGGAAGATGCCCAGTATGACCGTCAGGTCATGTGGGCCAAGGGTGTTGACGGCCTGTACGGCCCCCAGGTCGACCTGGCCACCGACCCCCGCTGGTCCCGTAACAGCTCCACCTACGGCGAGCGCGAGGACATGAGCGCCGAGATCGCCGCCAACCTGGTCGAAGGTTACCAGAACGGCGATCAGGGCATGGTGGAAGGCAGTGTTCTGGTTACCATCAAGCACTTCCCCGGTGACGGCGCCGCGTACAACGGCTTCGAGAGCCATGGTCAGACCGGCCGCTACCGCATCTATTCCACCGAGAATTCTCTGGCAGATTACCAGCTGAAACCCTTCATCGCCGCTTTTGAGGCCGGCGCTGCCGGCGTCATGCCCGGTTACTCTCAGCCCATCGTGGACGAGCGCATCGCGCCCCAGTCCATCACCTACAACGGCGAGACCTACGACATCCGCTTCGGCGGCCGCGGCAACGCCTTCAACGAGGACATCCTGCAGACTCTGCTTCGCGACATCCTGGGCTTTGACGGCCTGATCAACTCCGACTCTCTGATGACCAATGCTCAGCAGGGCGTCGAGGATCTGTCCAGCTACGAGCGTATGGTTCAGTTCATCAAGGCTGGCTGCCAGGCTGGTGTTATCAGCTTTGACGATGCCACCGCATCCGATCTGCTGGATCAGGCTCTGGCTGCCGGCGACGTGACCCGCGAAGAGCTGGAAGCTGCTGCTGCCGGCCGTCTGCTGCCTCAGATTCAGACCGGCAACCTGGACAACCCCTACCGCGATCTGGAAGAGAGCGTTGCCACTGTCAACGAGCTCACCCCGCAGGTCGAGGCTCTGGCGGAGCAGTTCAACCTGGATTCCGTTGTCCTGATGAAGAACACCGACTCCGCTCTGCCTCTGAGCGATACCGGCGTCAGCATCTACGTCCAGGGCTTCAACCAGAATGACGACTACGATGCCACTGCCCTGACCGAGGCTCTGGAAGCTGCCGGCTACACCGTTGTGGATGATTACAACGAGGCTGATGTGGCTTACCTGCGCGTCGATCCCACCATCGTGGGCACCGGCTCCAGCGAGCTGGCCATCCTGGATCTGGCCGAGGATGTTGAGACCCCGGTCTATGACGACAACGCCAAGCGCACCGACGACACCGCTCTGGTCACCACCGTGTACGGTATGGATGAGTTCAAGGAGATCGCGGACGCTGTCCACGCCAACGGCGGCAAGGTCATCGGCGAGATCAACGCTTCCAATGCCTGGATCCTGACCAACATGGAGCCCTACTGCGACGCCCTGCTGGGCACCTTCAAGAACACCGACGAGTCCATCGTGCAGGTTGTCTCCGGTGCTTACAACCCCACCAGCAAGCTGCCTCTGACCATGGTGGCTGACGATTCCGTCATCGCTCTGGTCGAGACCGATCTGGGCGACGAGACCTGGGATGTCTGCGTCTCTTCCAACGACGTGCCCGGTTACGTGAAGGACGATTACATGGATGAGGACGTGCTGGCGAATTCTCCCTCCGGCAGCTACGCCTACAAGGATGCCGACGGCAATATGTATGTTTCCGGCTTTGGCCTGAGCTACGACGCCTGATCAAATACAATCCCCATGTTTTCCCTAGCAATGAACTGACAGTTCATACCATTTCGTAATCTCTCCACAAGCTGTGCGGGATAGGTCCCCCCCGAAATCCAGGGGGGACTTGTCCCTGCTCAGCTTGTCAAAGGGATTTTTATACACACAAAGGAGAATCACTTATGAAAAAGCTGCTCAGCCTGCTTGTGGCAGGTACCATGATGTTCGCCCTGGTGGCTTGCAACAGTGGTGAATCCGCTGACGCTACCACCTCCGACTCCACCCAGACCGCGACCTCCTCCACCGTTGAGGAGACCCCGACCGACGATTCTACCGTTGAGGAGACCCCGGCCGATGATTCCTCCGACGAGGAAACCCCGGCTGCTGAGCCCGATCCCAACGCGGAACCCACTGCGCTGTTCTACAGCAGCAATGTGGAGGACCTGGCCGGCACCTGGAACCTGGTGCAGGTCTACGCCGACGGCACCACCTCTGACGCTACCGAAGGCGCCATGAGCCTGGAAGTCGCCCTGACCGAGGACCCCTCCGAGCTGGTCGATGAGGCTGCCTACATCCATAACCGCGTTTACAACATGAGCGGCACCATGACCTTCGGCATTGATGCCATCAACGAAGAGCTGTCCGCTGACGGCATCGACGGCTACCGCGGCTCCACCGCATGGTCTGACTTCCCGCAGGGCGAAGTTGTCGAGGAAGGCAACTGGTACAAGCAGCCTGGTCCCGCCACCATGCGTTTCCAGGATGTGGATGCCTACGGTCTGTTCCTGGATCAGATCGCCGGTGTTTCTGCTGACATCGACACCTCCGAGCGTTCTCTGATCATCGGCCTGAACAACCAGGGCCAGCTGCTGCTGGGTTACAGCGAAGAGCATCTGGAGCGCCCCGGCACCGAAGGCGACTGGACCTACTGCCTGATTTTCGATAAGGCCGCTTGATTTGGGCTGACTTTCCCATTTTCAACTAGCCATTCCCCAACCGGCCAGGAGTTTTCTCCTGGCCGGTTGCCGAAAGGAGATCTTTTTTATGAAGACGAGCAAAAAATCGTTCGGTTTTTATGCCACGCTCTTTTCCTGCGTACTTGCCATTGCGGGCGCGATCTGCTATGGGGTCACCTTCCCGAGCATCGAGTACAAGGAGCAGGTGTTTGATCTTCGCATCTGCATTATTCTGGCGGCTGCCGGCGTGATCGCTGCGGTACTGCTGCTGGCAGGAAAGCAGACGGCGGGGTTTGCCCCGGTGGTTCTCTGCCTTGGCAGCGGAATTTCCATGATGCTGTTTGTCCAGATCGCCATCTGGCCTGTTTCGGATACCATCTACGGTATTGAGCCTTTTCCGCAGATCAACCAGCTGATTACCTGCGCTGTGCTGATTCTGGTCACCTTTGTGGTGGCGGAAATCGGCCTGTATGCCAAGAAATACAAGTCCGCCTGATGGCATCAAATCCAAGATTAGGAGGAACTTCCATGAAATCTGCAAAAAGACTATGGAAGAAAATTTTTGCCAATGTTTCCATCGGCCTGCTGGTCCTGGTTTTCTTTGGCAATACCATCGCCGGGCAGTTTGCCGGGCAGATCAACAGCTTCCTGGGCACCTCCACCTCCAAGATTGTGGGGCAGGAGGATGGCGAGTATACCCGCTACTATGAGTCCCAGTACACCTCCGTCGCCGAACTGAAAGAGGCCGGCCTGGCCAAGGCTGAAGAAGTGGAAGCCGAGGGCGCAGTCCTGCTGAAAAATGACGGCGTGCTGCCCCTGAAGGGCAAGGATGTCTCGCTGTTTGGCGCGACGGCATCCTCTCCCGTGTACGGCGGCACCGGCTCCGGCGCGGTGAATACCGAGGACGCACCCAGCTATGTGGATGCCCTGACTGAAAAGGGCCTGAATGTTACCAATGCCGCTCTGATGGATTGGTACAAGGAAGAAGAGTACGGCCGCGAGTTCTCCAGCAGCGGTGAGGAAATCAACGAAGCCCGCTGGAAGAACATTTCCGAGAGTGACGTGGCCAACACCTTCGGCAACGGCGAAGTTGCCGTCTTCGTGGTGGGCCGTGTCGGCGGCGAAGCCAACGACCTGAAGAGCACCGGCCACATGGACGGCGGCGAGAACCCCCTGGGGGCGGATGTTGCCGAAAACTCGGATTACCTGATGCTGAACCGCAACGAGCTGGGCATCCTGGAAGGCCTGAAGGGGCTGAAGGATGAAGGCAAGATCAGCGGCATTGTGGTGGTCATCAACAGCGCAAACCCGGTCAACGCAGCCTTCCTCAACGACGAAGCCTATGGCGTCGACGCGGCACTGTGGATCGGCTCTGTGGGCCAGACCGGTCTGTATGCGTTGGGTGATATCCTCAGCGGTGCAGTCAACCCCTCCGGCTCTCTGCCGGACACCTGGTGGACCAACAACCTGCTGGATCCCTCCATGTCCAACTTCGGCGTTTACACCTACACCAACGCAGGGGACTACAGCTACGCTTCCAGCCCTGCCAAGTTCACCAGCTACGTTGTCTATCAAGAGGGCATCTACGTGGGCTATCGCTACACCGAGACCCGCTACGAGGATACCGTCCTGGGCACCGCAGGCGTGGGTGACTACGTCTACAACGATGTGGTGGCCTATCCCTTTGGCTACGGCCTGAGCTATACCACCTTTGACATGAGCGATATGAAGGTCGAAAAGTCCGGCGAAGGCCTGGATACCGCCTACTCCGTGTCTGTCACCGTGACCAACACCGGCAGCACCGCAGGCAAAAAGACCGTTCAGATCTACGCTCAGAAACCCTACACCGATTACGACCGCCAGAACCAGATCGAAAAAGCTTCTGTGGAACTGGTGGGCTACGCCAAGACCCAGCTGCTGGATCCCGGCGCCAGCGAGACGGTGACCATCAGCGTGCCGGAGTACTTCCTGACCAGCTATGACGCAATGGGCACCGGCGTGTACATCCTGGACGAGGGCGATTACTATCTGACTGCGGCGGACAACAGCCATGCGGCCATCAACAACATTCTGGCTGCCAAGGGCTATACCGTCGAGGACGGCATGACCGCCGAGGGCAATTCCGACCTGGTCTACAAGACCCAGTACTCCTTCGATTCCGAGACCTATGCCAAGGCCTACGGCACCGGCAATGACGTCACCAGCCTGTTCGCCTCTGCGGACATCAACCGTTACGAGGGCAAGGGCGACAACAGCGTCAGCTACCTGTCCAGAAACGACTGGGAAGGCACCCTGATGCTGTGGGGCGACACCAATGAGGACGGCGCCAACGACAACTATGTGCAGCTGTCCATGACCGATCAGATGTACCAGGATACCATTCTGGATGCATCGGATCTGCCGGAAAACGATGACAACTGGCCGGTTATGGGTTCCACCGAAACCTCCTATCAGCTGATCAATCTGCTGCAGGATGAGAACGGCAACCCCATTGCCTACGATGACCCGATGTGGGAGAGTCTGCTGGATCAGCTGACCTACTCGGATCTGTCCCGGCTGTGCGCGGTCGGTCTGCGCATGACTGTCTCGCTGGAATCCATCGGCAAGCCGGAAACGCTGGATCACAATGGTCCTTCCGGTGTGACCCAGGCCTACTCGGCCGGCCCCAACGGCTATGCCAACCAGACCAATGACCCGGACAAGTCGATGACCGGTACCTGCTATCCCTGCAACGGCATCATCGCCGCCACCTTCAATGACCAGCTGGTTCAGGAAGTCGGCGAGCTGATTGGTGAGGACGCCATGTGGGCCGGTTATGCCGGCATCTACGGCAGCGGTCTGAACATCCACCGTACTCCCTACGAAGGCCGTGTCTTCGAGTACTACTCCGAGGACGGCATCCTGACCGGTCTGATTGATACCGCTGAGACCATCGGCATCCAGTCCAAGGGCGTGTATGTCTACAACAAGCATTTCGCCCTGAACGAGCAGGAAATGCAGCGGCAGGGCCTGGGCACCTGGTGCAACGAGCAGGCCATGCGTGAAATCTATCTGCGCGCCTTCGAGCTGCCCATCGTCAACGCCGACGCCAAGTGCGTCATGACCGCCTTCAACCGTATCGGTGCTGTGTGGTCCGGCGCCTGCGATGAGCTGCTGACCGGCTGGCTCCGCGGTGAGGCTGGCATGGAAGGCTTTGCCGTCACCGATATGTACGAGGGCGACTACATGAGCAAGCCCCACGAGGTGCTGGCGGGCAACGATATTCCCGACAACTTCCCCGGCACCACGGGCACCGGCGGAACCAACTCTACCACCGGCGACCTGGGCTTTGAGTTCGCCGCTTACGGGCCGGACGGCGCTACGCCCAATGCGGCTGTTGCCCGTGCCATGCGTGAGTCCGCACACCGGATTCTGTACACGGTGCTGCATTCCCGCGGCATGGACGGCTTCAGTGCCGACACTCAGATTGTGTCTGTCACTCCGTGGTGGCAGATGACCCTGAATGTGGCAATGATCGCCCTGGCCGTGCTCAGCGTCCTCTCGATCGTCCTCCTGGTCAAGGACATGCTCCCTGGCAAAAAGGACACCCAGACGAAGAAGGCCTGACACAATCCGGTAACACCCGGCGGCAGTGCCCGCCGGAGCGGAGAACGCACGGCGGTTGACTGCCTGCGAACATCCTAATTTTCAGTTATTTCCATACATGCGCCAAGGGGGCTGGTTTTTACCAGCCCCCTTGGTGTTTGTGTCGGAATTCGTCCTGCCGGTCCGTGTTTCAGCTGCCGGCAATCCGGGAATCAACGGCAAAAGGCCACCCGCAAAAGGGGTCCGGAAAACTCGCCGCCAGGCGGCTCTGGCTGTCAGGGAGTCCTTTCCCGCCATTTTGCAACACTATACAGCCGGGCAGGCGACACTATGCCGGCCACCGCGGAATCCGGGGTGGCAGATGCCTGGCCCCTGCCGCTTTGTGGGGACTTTGCCCCGAACACCTCGAAAACGGCATGCAGGCGGTTGGCCGGGTGGAATCCGCACAGGCCGCATTCTTTCGGGGACCAGCGTTTCAGCGGCTTTCCGCCCGATGTTGTGGGCTGGGCCTCTCCTGTGCGTCAAACCTAAACCATGCGGTCTGCGTTTCTGAAATGAAACGGAAAGCGCAGAAAAAGCGAGGAAGCCTGCGGAAATAAAGAGTGGTTTCAGATATTCATATCTTGATAAACCAAATCGGTTGTTATCCTTGATAAAGTGCCGGAAATTGTGTGATGTGCACAATTTCCGGCACTGTTTGTTGTGAGCATAAAAGAATTTTGAAGCGTTGAAAACGGAAAAGAAACCGGTTGTGAAGAAGGAGCGGTCAGAAATGATTGGTACCTTCCGCCCGATAAAATTATTTTGCCCATGGACAAATAACTGTCCATGGGCAATTGCTATGATGAACACACAAAAAGAAAGACAGTGTATCCGGAAGGAAGTAAACAAGATGAACAACACGAATCAGGTATATGACCGTATGGTGGGGCGGGCCGGAAGATCCTGGAAACGGATCTTATCAACGGGACTTCACAGCAGGGGTTTTTGTGGCTTATTTGACGAAGTACACGCAAGAATTGGATGAAATTGTGTCAGAGGAAAAACTGTTTGGCTCTTTGCCTGCTTTTATCTAAAAAATAGGTATGGTACTTATGATAGAAGATCAGGCGGCATGAGACAGAAAATAGTGATACCACGAAATGGGTACGGTGTTATCCATTGACGCTTGATGGATTCGACAAAGGAGGATGGACAATGGCAAATCTATATGACCGTATGGTTAAACTTGGCCGCATCTTGTTGGAACCGGACTGTAATGATGACATCATAATTTGGGGACCGTTATGGCTGTTGTGGCATGGCCAGTGGAAGGCGGCTTTGCGCGTCTATCTGCCGTTGACGATTCTATGGACAGCAGCCTTTGGTGTATTTAGCTATGGATGGGAACATCAAAGTAAAATGTTAACGATGCTGGGAAATGGCGGAATGATTGCCGGAATCCCGCTGGGACTCATGATCAATATATGGCTGTTCCGATACTGGCACAAAAGGCCAGCAGGGACGGGTAGGCATTTTGTGCAGCCTTTGATTTGGATAATCGGTATATTCTTGATGATGGATCGATGTATGTGGTTGGGAATGATCCTGTAAAAGAAATGAACAGGTCCAGTAAAAACGGACAGTGACAAAAGACCCCCTGATGTAGGAAAATAGACTACATCAGGGGGTCTTGTCATGAAGAAACGAAATTATACA
>CAJFMB010000008.1 GCA_904390925.1 uncultured Subdoligranulum sp. | reverse complement strand
TCCACCAAGGAGTGCCGCAGCCCTCTGCCTTGCATCTGCCGCCTTGCAGCGATTTTGCGATGCTTCGCAGTTCTTGCAGAACCTTTGTTTTCTTATGTCGCTCGCGCCTTCTGCCGGTTTGTCTTGGGACAGATTGCCGGCAGAGACCAAAATAGTACATAAAAACAAGAAAAGCGCCTGCATGTGGATGCAGACGCAAAAAGCCGCTTTTCAGCCAAAACCGCAAACTTCCTACGCCGGCATTACCCGGATCAGGTTCAAGGCGACCTGAGGCTGCAATTTACCTCAATCTCAGCCGGGAAGAACTCCCAGCGCCCCTGTTTTTATGTCCAAACCAAGTATAGCCGCTTTGTGCAAAATGTCAAGGGGGACAGCACCTCGGGCGTTTACAAAAACAGTCCCGGACCGGTATAATACAGATAACAGTTTGATTCCGATTCCCAAAAAACAAGGAGCCCGCCATGCCTGTACCGATCCTTTCCCGCCTGCGGCATCGCTTTGCCGGAACTCTCCGCCGCCACAGAACCGCCCTCTCCCTGCTGGTGCTGGCGGTGCTGGGACTTTGCCTGTTCCGGGCCACGCGGAGCAACCGGGAATGGATGGACGCCTGGCTGACCCATGTGTCCATGCCGGTCAAGCGGGTGGTATCGGCACTGGTGGACCCGCTGCCGTTTTCTGCCTGCGAAGCTGCTGCCACGCTTGCCATACTGGCGTCGCTGGTCCTGCTGGTGCGGGCGGTGGTGCTGGCAGTGCGCCGGGTCAAAAACCGGCTTGGCACCTGGCTCTTGCACTTTGTCACATTGATTCTGTGGATTTACCTGCTGGTCTGTGCCCTGTGGGGAACCCAGTATTACGGCGTTACCTTTGCCGAGCAGGCGGGCATGACCGGGGGCCCGGTGGCGGTGGAGGACCTGAACGCCGTCACCGCCTACTTTGCCGCAAAGGTAAATGAAACCGCAATGTCAGTGCCCCGCACCGACGAAGGTGTTTTCGCAGCAGATACCCGCACCATCCTGGACCAGAGCGCCGGGATCTATGACGGCATCACCGGCGAATATCCCTTCCTGGCCGGGCCGCAGCGCAACCCCAAACCGGCGTTTTATTCCAAACTGATGAGCGCCTTCGGCTTTACCGGGTATCTCTGCCCGCTGTTCGGGGAAAGTACCCTGAATGTGGACTGCCCGGCGGTGTTTCTGCCGGTGACGGTTGCCCACGAGTTCGCACATCAGCGGGGTGTGGCCGCCGAGCAGGAAGCCAATTTCTGCGGCATCTATGCCTCCGTGAACAGCGACAACCCGATTTACAGTTATTCCGGCTGGCTATACGGGTATCTGCACCTGTCCAATGCCCTGTATGAGGCCGACCCTGACCTGGCCGCCGCCCGCATGGAGGAACTCTGTCCCCGGGCAATTGCCGATCTGGCGCAGAACAATGCCTACTGGGCAGCCTGGGAGGGACCTGC
This sequence comes from uncultured Subdoligranulum sp., assembly GCA_904390925.1. Lineage (GTDB taxonomy): Bacteria > Bacillota > Clostridia > Oscillospirales > Ruminococcaceae > Gemmiger. The sequence continues at coordinate 52,020 of CAJFMB010000008.1, read as the reverse complement.
CGAGGAGGTGGGCGATGTGGTCTATGAGGGATTTTTGCAGAGCTACGATCAGAAACTGGGCATGCGCAGCTACGGTGCCTGTGTGGATCTTCTGGTGGAAAAATACCTGCCGCTGGCCGGGTGATTTCCCCACCTTGTGGACATGCCCCGGCAAGACCACTATATATCGAATTGCACTGGAAAATGCTGGACGATACAGCGATAAAATTTACATATTTTTCCGCCATTTTTCCCTTGCGGCGACCTTTTCTGCGCGATATAATAAATCTATATTCACAATTTTTTCCCAAAATTGCGGGAATCGGTGCCCTTTGCGGGCTTGACAGAACAGGAGCAGACAAAGCATGCGCAACCGCAAAGCAATGAAATATTTTTCCGGCAGCACCTTCCAGCGGCTGCCGCTGTACAAGCTGGCCATGGGCGGCGTTGCCATGCTGCTGTGTGCCGGCATTGGCGCCAGTGCCATGGCGGCTGCCTTTATCGGTGTGCCGGCGCAGGCTCCGGTGTCCACCGCGGCCCCGGTGATTGCAGAACCCATCTCCACCCAGGAGACCGCCGCGACCCCGGCACCCACCCCCACCCCGGCCCCCGATGTGGAGGTCTACAGCGAGGTGTCGGTGGTGCAGCAGGACATTGGCATCCAGCTTTACCAGATGGTGGATCTGCCCCAGGCGGAGCCGGGCACCACAACCGCCCAGACCATCTCGGTGCAGAATGCCGACGCCGACAACGCGGTGGAAGGCGGCAAGCTGCCGCTGACCGGCGTTGCCATGGACATTACCATCACGCCGGTTCCGGACACGGAAAACAAAACCTCCGATTCTGACCAGACCGATGCCAAGCCGCTGGTCTGCCCGGTGGACACCAAGACCGGCTCTGTCCTGGCGGAGGACGTGACCCCTGGGCTGTATACCATCACCTTCCCGGAAGTGGAGGGCTACCACATGCCCGCCGACGTGACCGTCACGGTGCTGGAAAAGGTGGAGTACAAGGCCGATGTGGAAGCGGTCAAGGACAAGATCGTCCAGGCCACCGAGGTCGTGGAAAGCCAGGAAGACTCCAGCTATGGCGGCGACACGGTGGTGGAGGAGCAGATCGTCGATACGGTCAGCTACGCCGACCCCAGCAAGGTGGAAACCGGCCGCACTACCGTCTATACTGCCAAGCTCAGTGCCAACGGGCATCTGCTGCTCAAGGACGGTACCGCCACCGCCTACCTGCCGGTGTATGACGACAACCATGTTCTCACCGGTGCCAAACGGGCCGCCACGGCGGCCAGCACACTGGCAGCAGGCGGACAGCTGTCCGCTGTGGGACTGGCAGGACTTTTCCGTCACGGCAGCAACGCCCCGGTCACCGCGCCGGAGACCTCTCCCGCCGCGGAGGAACCGACCGTCCGCGAGGAAGAGACGGAACAGCCTTCTCCCTCTCCCGAGACGACCCCCGAGGTGACACCGACGCCGGAACCCACCCCGACCCCCACGCCGGTGCCGACCCCGACGCCGACCCCTGCGCCGACGGCCACCCCGACCCCCACGCCGACGCCGGCCCCGACGGCAACTCCGACCCCCACCCCCGCGCCGACCCCCACCGCAACACCCAAACCGACGCCCACCGCGACCCCCAAGGACCCGACGGCGGGCTGGCCGGGAGAGATCAAGGCTGCGGATCTGGCCGGATATGGCTTTGACGTGTCCAGCGAGGAAAAGATTACATACCAGTACACCGGCTGGCAGGTCATTGACGGCAAAAATTATTACTATGATCCCACCAGCCACCAGCCGGTCACCGGCACCCAGGTCATCCAGGGCAATGTCTACGATTTCGCCGCTGACGGTGCGCTGAACCAGACGGCCCGCGGCATTGATGTGTCCAAGTACCAGGGCAACATCGACTGGAACGCGGTGGCGGCGGACGGCATCACCTTTGCCATTATCCGTGTGGGCTACCGCGGCTACGGCAGCGGTGCGCTGGTGGAGGATTCCACCTTCCGCCGCAACATTCAGGGCGCCACTGCGGCGGGCCTGAAGGTGGGCGTCTACTTCTATAGCCAGGCCATCAACGAGGCCGAGGCGGTGGAGGAAGCCAGCATGGTCATCAGCCTCTGCCAGGGCTATGGTCTGCCGCTGGGTGTCTACTACGACACCGAAAAGGTGGCGGGGGACACCGGCCGTGCCGACGGAATTTCGGCAGCCGAGCGCACTGCCTGTGCGGTTGCCTTCTGCGAGACCATCCGAAATGCCGGATACAGTGCTGGCGTCTATTCCTATGCCAGCTGGTTCTACAACTCGCTGAACTATGCAAACATCAGCAAATACAAGATCTGGATTGCACAGTACCGCGATTCGCTGGACTTCAATTACCGCTACGACATCTGGCAGTACACCAGTACCGGCAAGGTCAACGGCGTGCCCGGCGGCGTGGATATGAACATCGGCTGACCGACCCATCAAAACAACAAATGCCCCGGCAGCGGGGGAGGGAAACCTTCCTGTTGCCGGGGCATATTTGTTTGGAACAGATCAGCCGCAGGGCGTTTGCAGCTTTGCCGCTGCACCGCCCCGGATCTGGCCGTTGCCGTGGATGATATATTTGTAGGTGCACAGCTCGGCAAGGCCCATGGGCCCCCGGGCGTGCAGCTTCTGGGTGGAAATGCCCATCTCACAGCCAAGGCCGAACTCGCCGCCGTCGGTGAACCGGGTGGAGGCATTCACATACACCGCCGCGCTGTCCACACAGGAGACAAAGCGGGCAGCCGCCGTCTCGTCCGCCGTGACGATGGCGTCGCTGTGATGGGTGGAGTGCCGGCCAATGTGCTGGATGGCGGCATCCAGGCTGTCCACCACCCCCACGGCCAGGATATAGTTGAGGAACTCGGTGTCGAAATCCTCCGGGCCCGCGGCGGTGCCGGGGATGATGGCGGCGGCTGCCTCGTCCAGGCGAAGCTCCACCGGCGGCAGTTCCGCGGCAATGCGATCCTCCACCAGTGCCTTTTTCAGCATCGGCAGGAAAGTCTTTGCAACGTCGCGGTGCACCAGACAGACCTCCTCGGCATTGCAGACACTGGGGCGACTGGTCTTGGCATTCTCGATGATGCGCACGGCCATTTCCAGATCGGCAGCCTTGTCCACATAGACATGGCAGATGCCGGTTCCGGTCTGGATGCAGGGGACAGTGGCGTTGGCCACACAGGCCGAGATCAGCCCCTTGCCGCCCCGGGGAATCAGCAGGTCCACCAGCCCGTCGGCGGTCATCAGCTCATTGGCCGAGGCATGGCTGGTATCTTCAATCAGGCTGACGGCGGTTTCCGGCAGTCCGGCCTGGACCAGGCCTTTGCGCAGCGCCTGCACAATGGCGTTGCAGCTTCGCCAGGCATCCCGGCCGCAGCGCAGCACGCAGGCGCTGCCCGCCTTGATGGCCAGCGCTGCGGCGTCGGAGGTGACGTTGGGCCGGCTTTCGTAGATGATGGAGATGACCCCCATGGGCACCGAGGTCTTTTCAATCACCAGTCCGTTGGGGCGGACAATCCGGTGCAGGATCTGCCCCACCGGGTCGGGCAGCGCTGCCACATCCCGCATGCCCTTGGCCATGTCTGCCAGGCGGTTGTGGGTCAGGGCCAGGCGGTCCAGCATCACATCGGACACCTTGCCCCGGGCTGCATCCAGATCCTGCCGGTTGGCGGTCAGAATTTCCTCGCTGGCCGCCACCAGCGCCACAGCCATTGCCTCCAGCGCCTCATTTTTCTGGTCGGTGGATGCCAGGGCCAGCGGCTGGCGGGCAGATTGTGCCGCCAGCAAAATCTCGTGTGTGGTCAATGCAAATGCCTCCTTACAAACAAAAACAGCGCAGTGCCCGGCACGCGGCCCGGCCCCGCGCTGTGGGGTTTCGGTTGAATTATTTCGTTTGGACCGGTTTGCGGCCGATAAAACGGGTGCCCACCGGCTTGCCGTCCACAATGTCGTAGAGCAGCGTCGGCGTGCCGCCGTTGGCAATGACCATGTCCACACCGGCCCCGGTGGCGATCCGGGCAGCCAGAATCTTGGTGGCCATGCCGCCGGTGCCCAGCCCGCTGTGCACGCCGCCTGCCAGCGCGGCAATCTCGGGGGTGATCTCTTCCACCACCGGGATGCAGCTGGCCTCCGGGTGGGTGTGCGGGTCGGCAGTGTACAGGCCGTCAATGTCGCTCAACACCACCAGCAGATCCGCCCGGCTGTATTTTGCCACCAGTGCGCCCATGGTGTCGTTGTCGCCCACGGCGATTTCCTCGGTGGCCACACTGTCATTCTCGTTGATGATGGGGATGGCCCCCAGCTGCAACAGGCGGTAGATGGTATTCTGCAGGTTCATCAGCCGCTGAGGACGGTCGAAGTCCTCCCGCGTCACCAGGATCTGGGCCACCGTATGGTTGTAGGCCGAGAACAGCCGGTCGTAAGTGTACATCAGCTCACACTGCCCCACCGATGCCGCCGCCTGCTTGGTGGGCATATCCTTGGGCCGGGAAATCTGCAGCTTGCCCGCCCCCATGCCGATGGCGCCGGAGGACACCACGATCAGTTCATGCCCGGCGTTTTTCAGGTCGCTCAGGGTCTTGACCAGGTCCTCGGTATGCCGGATGTTCAGCCGCCCGCCTGCATGGGCCAGCGTGCTGGTGCCGATTTTTACCACAATACGCATCTTTGCAACCCCTCATGGCAGATACTGCCCAAAACTTTCCTGGCCGGGCTCAGCCCTTGCCCATCTCGCGGGTCTTGGCAAAAGCGGCCAGCACCGCATCCATGACGGCACCGCGGAAGGCACGCTCCTCCAGCACCCGCACGCCCTGCACGGTGGACCCGCCCGGGCTGCAGACCGCGTCCTTCAGAACGCCGGGATGACTGCCGCTTTCCAGCACCATGCGGGCGCTGCCCAGAAGCATCTGGGCGGCGTACAGCTGTGCCTTGGCGCGGGGAAGTCCCGCCGCCACGCCGCCGTCCGCCAGCGCCTCGATGAACTGATACGCCCAGGCCGGACCGCAGCCGGACACACAGCTGGCCGCGTCAATCACCCGCTCGTCCACCGGGTCCAGCACGCCGGCCGGAGCCATCGCTTTCAGAAATTCTTCCAGCTGTTCCGGCTCCACATCCTTGGCGCAGTACTGCACCATGCCGGCGCCCACCGCCACAGGGGTGTTGGGCATGATCCGGATGATGGGGTAGGCGTCCCCGGCCATCTGCCGGATGCGGGCCATCGAAAGCCCCGCCGCCATGGTCACCAGCACAAAGGGGGTCTGACGCTCGGACAGAATGTCGGCAATGCCGTCCAGCATATCCTCCATCATCTGGGGTTTGACGCCCAGAAAAATATAGCTGCATTCCCGGGCAACCCGGTCATTGTCACCGACCTGGCAGCCCAGCTCTGCGGCCAGGGCCTCCGCCTTGGCCACCGTGCGGTTGGCGAGAAGTACCTCGCCGGCACCGGCTCCCTTGCAGACGGCACGCGCCACAGCGCCGCCCATATTGCCGCACCCGATAAACCCGTATCGCATGGTCATTGACACACTCCTTCTGGATTGCCGGGCCCGCCCTGCCAGATCCGGCCGCGGGCCCTCTGCACAGTATCTATCCTTTTTATATGTGTATTATCCTAGCGCATGCGGCCTGCTTTGTCAATTGAAAGCGGTGAACAAACCGGCAAGCCGGCAGCCGGTAAAAACAAAATTGAAATTTGTGTCGGTTCTGGTATAATATGAACGAGAATTCCGGTATGGCCGAATCAAGCAGGCCGTGCCACAGCCAAAACGGAGGCGTACAAAATTATGCAATATGTTTCTTTGGGACAGACGGGCCTGAAGATTTCCCGTCTGGGATTCGGCGGCATTCCGGTGCAGCGCATCGACCAGCCCCGCACCCGTCAGATGCTGGAGGATGCCCACAAGGCGGGCATCAACTACATTGACACTGCCCGCGGCTACACGGTCAGTGAGGAATGGATCGGCCAGTCCCTGGAGGAAAGCGGCCTGCGGGATGAGTTTGTCATCGCCACCAAGTGCCGTGCCATTACCGCTGCGGAGATGGAGAGCGAACTGAATGCCAGCCTGAAAAATCTGCGCACCGACCACATCGAGCTGTACCAGTTCCACAATCCCAGCCCGGCGGACTTTGACCGCATCCTGGCACCGGGCGGCGCACTGGAGGCCCTGAAGGGCGCCAAGGCTGCCGGGATTGTGGAGCACATCGGCGTGACCGCCCATCTGGCCGCCACCTTCGAGAAGGCTCTGGCCTGCCCGGACATCGAGACCATCATGTTCCCCTACAACATTGTGGAACAGCAGGGTGCCGACCTGATTGCCCGCTGCCATGCGGCAGGCAAGGGCTTTATCGCCATGAAGCCGCTGGCCGGCGGTGCCATCGAGGACGGCCGCCTGGCCGTGCGCTATGTGCTGGCCAACCCCAATGTCACGGTGGTCATCCCCGGCATGGCAGACCCCAAGGAACTGGAGCAGAACGTGGCCGCCGAGGCTGACGCCTCCCCGCTGACCCAGGAGGAGCTGGACGCCTGCGAGGCTGTCCGCAAGAGCCTGGGCACCCAGTTCTGCCGCCGCTGCAACTACTGTGCACCCTGCACGGTGGGCATTTCCATCCCCAATTGCTTCCTGTTCCAGGGCTATCTGAACCGGTATGGCCTGGAAGGCTGGGCACGGGAACGGTACAGCACCCTCAAGGTCAAGGCCAGCGCCTGCGTTGAGTGCGGCGCCTGCGAGACCCGCTGCCCCTATCAGCTGCCCATCCGTCAGATGCTGAAAAAGGTTGCCGCCGATTTCGGTGAATGACCTTTTTGGCCCTGACACAACAATTCCATGATTTTTTCGCCCCGGCGCTTGTACACAGGCGCCGGGGCGTGCTATAATTTACCCTGTATCGGTATGTCAAATTGCGGCATACCGCAGAGAACCGCAGCGGTGGATTTTCACCGGTGCCGTTCTCCTGACTTTATTTCAAACGAGGCTTTTACCATCATGCGAACCGACCCCAATCTGCACTACCTGGACAACGCCGCCACCACCATGGTGGACCCGGCGGTGGCCGATGTCATCAATGACGCCATGCGCAACTGCTGGGCCAATCCTTCCAGCCTGTACGAGCCGGCCATCCTGGCCGAGCATCAGCTGTCGGTGGCCCGCGGCAGAATTGCCAAAACGCTGAACTGCGCCCGGGATGAGATCTATTTCACCGCCTGCGGAAGCGAGAGCAACAACCTGGCCATTCTGGGCGCGGCCATTCCGCGGCAGACCTGGGGCAACAAGATTGTCACCACCGGGTTCGAGCACCCCAGTGTCCAGCGTCCTATCCGGGCGCTGAAGGACCGGGGCTTTACCGTGGTGGAGATCCTTCCCGAAGCCGACGGCCGTCTGGATGTGGGCAAGCTGATCGACGCGGTGGACAAAAACACGGTTCTGGTGGCCTGCATGGCGGTCAACAACGAGACCGGCGCCGTGCAGGACATTGCCCGTCTGGCGGCAGAGGTCAAAGAAAAAAACAGCCGTACCGCCGTACATATTGATGCGGTGCAGGCCTGGCTGCGGATTCCGCTGGATCTGAAAAAACTGCGCGGCGTGGATACGCTGTCGGTCTCCGGCCACAAGGTCCATGCCCCCAAGGGCATCGGCGCGCTGTATCTCTGCGACAACCAGCGCCAGCACCTGCAGCCAGCCTATCTGGGTGGCCACCAGGAGCGGGGCATCCGTCCCGGTACCGAAAATCTGCCCTACGCCGTGGGTCTGGGACTGGCCGCCGAGCAGGGCGCCAAAAAGCTGAAAGCCAATGCCTGCCATGCGGCCGCCCTCAATGCCCGCCTGCGGGAGGGGCTGGCTCAGCTGCCGGGCATCACCATCCATTCCCCCGATGACGCGGTGCCGGAGGTGCTCAACTTCTCCACCAACTGCGTCAACAGCCAGACCTTTATCACCTACCTGAGCGATCGCCGGATTTATGTCTCCGGCGGCAGCGCCTGCGACAAGGGGGAGCCCAGCCACACCCTGATGGCCATGGGCTGCGAGGACAGGGCAGTGGCCACCGCTTTGCGGGTCAGCTTCTGCGCCGACAATGACGAGGGCGATGTGGATGCCCTGCTGGCCGGTTTGAAGAGCGGCCTGACCGAGCTGCAGCATATCTGACGCTGCGCTGGCAAAAATGGGGGCTCCGGCCCGGTCATCCGTCATTCTGACTTGTAATATCTGATAAAATAATACATTTTGTATCAGACTTTGCGGCCGGTTTCCGGCCCTGCCCAGAAACTTTTCCGCACAGAAACTACAAAGAAAAGGTTGAAACACATGAGAGAAATCATCATGGCCTTCCAGGGCGAAATGGCCCTCAAGGGCCTGAACCGCGGCACCTTTGAAGCCAAGCTGATCAAGGAGGTCCGCCACCGCCTGGAGGACCTGGGCGAGTTCAAACTCCGCATGGCCCAGAGCACCCTGTACATCCAGCCCCAGGACGAGGACATCGACATGGACGAGGCCTTCCGCCGGGTGTCCAAGGTGTTCGGCATTGCCCGGCTCAGCCGTGCCGCCGTCTGCGAAAAGGACTTTGATACCATCTGCCAGGTGGCCGAGGAGTACCTGGGCCAGGTGCTGCGCGGGGTCAAGACCTTCAAGGTGGAGGCCAAGCGCTCGGACAAGACCTTCCCGATGAAAAGCCCGGAACTCTGCCGGGAACTGGGGGCCTTCCTGCTGTCCAAACATCCCTACCTTCGGGTGGACGTGCACAACCCCCAGCTGGAGGTCATGGTGGAGATCCGGGACTTCGGCGCCTACATCCACGGGCCCAAGTTCCCCGGCGCCGGCGGCCTGCCGGTGGGCACCAGCGGCCGGGCACTGAACCTGCTGTCCGGCGGCATCGACAGCCCGGTGGCGGCCTGGTATATGGCCCGCCGCGGCCTGGCGCTGCATCACATTCATTTTGCCTCGCCGCCCTACACCAGCCTGCGTGCCAAGCTCAAGGTGGTGGCGCTGGCCCGGGAGGTCAGCGAGTACACCGGCAACTGCATGCTGTTTGTGGTGCCCTACACCAAACCCCAGGAATACATCCGGGACAACGCTCCCGATGTGCTGTTCACGGTGCTGATGCGCCGTAGCATGCTGCGCATTGCCGAGCGTGTGGCCGCCACCTCGGATATGCAGGCGCTGATCACCGGCGAAAGCCTAGCCCAGGTGGCCAGCCAGACGCTGGCGGCGCTGGCCTGCACCGATTCCGCCCAGCGCCTGCCGGTGCTGCGCCCCCTGATTGGCATGGACAAGACCGAGATCATTGCCAAATCCCGGGAGATCGGCACCTTTGAGACCTCCATTGAACCCTACGAGGATTGCTGCACCATCTTCACCCCCGCCCATCCCAAGACCCGGCCGACGCTGGCCGAGATCGAGGAGGCGGAGGCAGGTATGCCCGGCCTGGCCGAACTGGAAGCCGAGGCTGCCGCCAATGTGGAGAAGATCCGCATCCGCATCGGCGACGACCCGGAACTGTAACCTGGGCGCTGCTGACTGAAAAGGAGATATTCCATGACCGCCGAACTGATCTGTGTGGGCACCGAGCTTTTGCTGGGTGATATCCTGAATACCAATGCGCAGTATTTAAGCCGGGAACTGGCCGAACTGGGCATCTCGGTGCTGCACCAGCATGTGGTGGGGGACAACGTCGCCCGCCTGAAGGAACTGGTGAACACCGCCCGCGCCCGCAGCGATCTGCTGATTTTCTCCGGCGGGCTGGGCCCCACCGAGGACGACCTGACCAAGGAAACGGTGGCGGATGCCTTCGAGGATACGCTGCGGTTCGACCCGGAGGAATGGCAGAAGATTGTGGACTTTTTTGCCCGCACCGGCCGCACCCCCACCGAGAACAACCGCAAGCAGGCGATGGTTCCAGTGAAGGGGCACAAGCTGCCCAACGCCCACGGCACCGCGCCCGGCGCCTGGTTTGAGGATGCCAACGGCCACTGCGCCGCCCTGATGCCGGGGGTCCCCCGGGAGATGAAGGCGATGTGGCAGGAGCAGGTCCGCCCGATTCTGGAACGGCGGCAGAACTGCACCATCCACAGCCGGACGCTGCATGTGCTGGGGGGCGAAAGCCGGATCGCCGAAAAGGTGGGCAGCCTGTTTGACAGCGAAAATCCCACCGTTGCCATCTACTGCAAAACCGGCGAGAGCGAGATCCGGGTCACCGCCCGGGCCGCCACCGCCGCCGAGGCGGAAGCCGACTGCAACGCGGCGCTGGACAAGCTCCGCGACAGGCTGGGGGACGCGGCCTATGATGTGGATGTACCGGCTTTGGAATACACGGTGGTCCGTGCCCTGCGGGAGCATCACCTGCACGCCGCCACGGCGGAAAGTTGCACCGGGGGGCTGGTGGCCGAACGGCTGACCAATGTGCCCGGCTCCAGCGAGGTGTTCGGCTATGGCTTTGTCACCTACGCCGAGGGCGCAAAAAGCAAGCTGCTGGGGGTGGACCCGGCGCTGATCGAACAGTACAACGTGGTTTCCGGCCCTGTGGCGGTGGCCATGGCGCTGGGCGCACAGCGGGTATCCGGCGCCGATGTGGCGGTTGCCCTGACCGGCATTGCCGGCCCCGGCGGTGCCCTGCCCGGCAAACCGGTGGGAACCGTCTATCTGGGCGGCTGCGATGCCCGCAACCATAAGGTCTATCTGATGCGCCTGACGCTGGGCGGCTACCGGGAGCGGGACATCATCCGCACCCGGGCGGCCCTGTACGCGCTGGATATGCTGCGCCGCATGGCGCTGGACCTGCCCCTGCCCGAGGCGCTGCAGGCGGAATCCGACTGCCTGACCGACCCGGACAGCCTGAATCTTTGAATTTTCCGGCCCGCTTTGCGGGCGTTGTTTTCCTGAACTGATCACCCGGAGGTGTTACCATGGTGTCGACACAGCTGCGCATCCTGCGCGTGTTCGGCCTGACTTCGGCCGAGGTAACCGCCATCCTGCGCCAGGCGCAGGCGGACGGCTGCACCGGTCTGCGCCTGCTGGAACGGGACGGCGAGTTTGCCGTCTGCGTGCAGGCTTCGGCCCCCACCCAGGCCATGGCGGATGCCCACTGTGACAAGTGGGCGCAGAAACTGGCCGCCCGCTTTGGCGATGCCGTCTACGCCACCGGCGAGACGAGCCTGGCCCAGGCCACACTGGATGCCCTGCTGCAAAAGCGGCGTCTGCTGGTGGCCACCGATGAAACCACCGGCCGGCTGCTGGGGGATCTGCTGCGGCCGCTGGAACACGGCGAGGCAGTGTTTGATTTCGGCACACACAGCTATGCCGATCCCATTGTCTCCCGCGACATCGTCACGCCGCCCCAGCTTCTGAAAAAATTCCCGGGCGATGTGGTGCAGGCGGCGGCAGGCCGCGCCCAGCAGGCCATGGATGTGGGCGAGGCGGACATCGCCGCCGTCTACATGCCGGCCACGGTGGGGCAGGCACCCTTTGTGCTGATCTGCGACCGGAAAGGGGCTGTGGCCTGTGCGCTGCGCCCGGACCTGACCGATGCCGCCATTGCCAACAACATTCTGGACCTGGTGCGGCGGCGTACCCTGGGCCTGAAATTCACCTCCGGCACCATCCAGTTCCATCCCGGACACGAGCATCCGCTGCTGCTGGTCTCCCGCGCCGGACAGACCCGCGGCGATACCACCCGGTTCTCGCTGCGCCGGCGCCGTTCAGGCGGACGTTCCTCCTTTGAGCCGATGCTGGACTTTGACACGGCGGCCATTCCCAAGTCGATGATGCAGGATGCCGCCGCCGCTGCGGTTGCCGCCTCCATGGGCGAGGACAATCCCCAGCAGGACACGCAGACCGACACCGCGCGCCCTGCCCGCCCGGTACCGGACAACGCCGCCGATGTGGCGGCTGCGGCCCATGCGGCAGCCGAGCAAAGCTGGAACAGCAACAGTCCCAAGGGCTCCATTACATTTGAAAACGCCGATCCCCCCCAGGCTGCCGCGCCGCTGGATTTTGCCACCAACGGTGCCAAGGCGGCTGCCGATTACCGTGCGGCCCGCAGCGGCGGACGGCGTCTGACCCGCATCCAGCGGGATACCGGAACCGCCACCCGTTCCCAACCACCTCGCTCGATTCTGGACGACGATGTGCCGGATCTGACCAGCGGCCTGGACCCGGAAGCAGTCCGTGCCGCCCAGCAGGCGGATGACCAGTCGCCGCCCACCTCGCTGGAGGACTTCCGCGATGCGGTGGAGCATCTCTCCGACGAGCAGCCCGCCCGCAAAGCTTCTGCTCCGGCCCGGCGGACCACCCGGGTGTCCCGGAAAAAGGAAAACAGCACGGCGGAAGCCATGCCGGCCATGGACCTGGGTCAGAGCCGCAGCCTTGCCCGGGTACTGCGCAACGAGCGCCGCCAGAGCATGGCCATGACGGCGGTTTTTGTCGGCTTCCTGGTGGTGATTCTGGCGCTGGCAGGCGCCCTGTTCTATTTCCTCAATATCCATTCCAATCCCGCACCGTCGGCTGACGGTTACGGTACCGCTCAGTTTGACAGCGCGGTGACCGAGTATCTGGCCGAGGCCGCAGGACGGGATGCCGATGTGGCAGGATACCTGGCCTTCCCCGGCATGGAGGGCAAACTGGTTTACCTGTCCGGCGCATCCGGCGAGGAGGCCCCCGACGGGCCTGCCGTGTCCGGCACCAGCTATCTGGGCAGCGAATATCCCGCCAACACTCTGCTGGAAATGAACGACGAATCGCTGGATGTGCTGGCTGACCTGACCACCCTGCGGGAAAACACCGGCTTTACCCTTTACCTTGCTGATACCAGCTACCGCTACGAGGTACTGGCTGTCTACTACCAGGACCCCAACGAGACCGGCGCAGGTGCCTTTGACGTATCCGGCCGTCCGCTGACCGAGTACAGCGAATATCTGAATTTTGTGCTGGGTGCCCGTGCCCGGTCGCTGGCGGATGTGGACCTTTCCATGACCGACCATGCCGGTTTCCTGACGCTGGCTTCGGAGCCGGGCAATGACGGGGTGCGCCTTTGCGTCACCGGCCGCCTGGCCACCTCCGGCAGCGGGGAACTCTCCGCGGGACAGGTGGAACTGAACAGCGACCCGCTGCTTCCCGCCGTGCGCTACGGTACCGACGGTGACCAGATGCCGGATGTGGGAGCACTTTTGGGGGACCAGCTGGAATGGTACCTTTCGGCCTGTGCGTCGACGGGTACGGCGTCCCCCGAGTCGGCAGAGGAAAGCTCCGGCAACGAGGGCAAGGACCAGCCTGCCGCGCCCACCGGCGTGGATACCCAGGCGCTGGACCAGAACATTGCCGACCTGCAGGCACAGACCAACCAGCTGATGACCGACGTGGACAAGCTGCTGGCAGGTCTGACCGACAAGGCAGGGGAGGAGGGCGCCGCCGAGAGTGACGTGCACCAGGGCGCTGAGGGCACCCTGCCGGAGCAGGAAATCTCGGTGGAGCAGATCGCATCCGCAAATCCCACCCCGGCCCCGACACCCACCCCGGCGCCGGAATCTTCCGGCGGCACGGACAACTCCCAGCCTGCCGCACAGGCGACTCCGGCACCGGAATCTTCCGGCGGAAGCTCCGCAGCAGGGGAGACCATCAATGTGACGATGAACGGCAGCCAGCAGACGCTGGATCTGGTGACCTGCCTGGCCATGATCGCCCAGAATGAGCTGGGACCCGGCGCCCCCGCCGAGGCCTACAAGGCCCAGTGTGTGGCGGCCCACTGCTGGATTATCAGCCAGGGCGGCTACCCTTCGGTGGCCGGCACAACCCCCGGCGATGCGGCATTGGCCGCCGCACAGGAGGTTGCCCATGTGCTGGTGACCTACGGCGGCAATGTCTGCTTTACTCCCTATTTTGCCTCCGCCTCCACCGGTACTGCTTCGGCGGCGGATGTGTGGGGCAGCGACCGAGCCTGGCTGCAGGCGGTGGACAGTCCCTATGACCAGAGCACTGCCTCCCACTGGAACACCAACGGCGCAACCTCGGGCACGGCACGTTTCTCCCGCGCTACGCTGCAGCAGCGTATTCAGGATGTGCTGGGCATCGACCTGAGCGGCGTGGACCCCAACAGCTGGTTCAAGATTCTGTCCGCCAACCAGTATGGCTGGGTCAGTCAGATGCAGATCGGCCCGGACAGCGGTCCCAACACCACCTGCCGCGGCAGCTGGTTCCGGGAAACGCTGCTGGCCGGCCAGAGCGTGGACGGCCGCAGCCTGCGCAGCCAGTGCTTTACCGTCAGCTATGACTCTGCCAGCGACTGCTTCATCTTTGACGTGTACGGCTACGGCCACGGCGTCGGCATGAGCCAGTGGGGCGCGGTGGGCTATGCAAACAATGGCTGGAGCTACCAGCAGATTTTGCAGCACTATTACCCCGGTACCAGCCTGACCACCTACTGATCGTTCTCAACGGAATTTATACCTGTCCGCCCTGTGCTTCGGCACAGGGCGGATTTTTGCTGCTGCCGGGCCAGGTTTAAACACGGCCCTTTCCGCATACAATACTCAGAGATTGCAGGAAAGGGGGAAAGGCCGGATGGACAAAACCGTCTACCGCGCCCAAAAGGGCACCGTCTGGACCAGACTGTCTGCGCTGCGCCGGCGGGTGCGCAGCCTGCCGGGGCTGGACCTGCCGTTTCTGGCCATTCTGCTGTTGCTGGTGGGGCTGGGTCTGGTGATGCTTTTCTCGGCCGGGTATGCGGTGGCACTCTATCGCCGGGGAGATGCCTTCACCTACATCCGCCCCCAGCTGCTGTTTGCAGCACTGGGGGTGGTGGCCATGTATCTGGCTTCGCTGGTGGATTACCATATCTGGCACAAACTGGCCTGGCCGCTGATGGGCCTGTCGCTGGTACTTCTGACGGTGGTACTTTTCATGCCGGAATACAACGGCTGCAAACGCTGGATCGTGCTGCCCGGCCTTGGCACCCTGCAACCCAGCGAGATCGCCAAGTTTTCGGTGGTGCTGGTCTTTTCCCACATCATTTCCTTAAACCATGACCGGATGAAGACCTTTTCCACCGGTGTGCTGCCCTTCGGAGTGATTCTGGGTGTGGTGACGGTGCTGATGCTTCTGGAACCCCATCTTTCCGGCACGCTGCTGATTCTGGGCATCGGTGCGGTGCTGATGTTTGTGGGGGGCACCGGGCTGAAATGGTTTGGTCTGGCCGGGGCGGCGGCCGGGGCCGCCATTGCCGCTGCGGTGATTCTTTTGCCGGAACTGGTGCCCTACGCCGCCGACCGGCTGGCCTCCTGGCAGGACCCGTTTGCCGACCCGCTGGGGGAGGGCCACCAGACCATCCAGAGCCTGTATGCCATCGCTTCCGGCGGCATTGCAGGGCTGGGACTGGGCAACAGCCGCCAGAAATACCTCTATGTCCCCGAACCGCAGAACGACTTTATCTTTTCCATCCTCTGCGAGGAACTTGGCTTTGTGGGGGCGGCAGTGGTCATCGGGCTGTTCCTGCTGCTGTTGTTGCGGGGCATGTATCTGGCGGTGCGGGCCCGGGACCGGTTCGGCGCCCTGCTGGTGGTGGGCTTTGTGGTACAGGTGATCCTGCAGGCGGTTCTGAACATCGCCGTTGTCACCAACACCATCCCCAATACCGGTATCAGCCTGCCGTTCTTCTCGTCCGGGGGCACCAGCCTGATGATGCTGCTGGGAGAAATGGGCATTGTGCTGTCGGTCTCCCGCCAGGCGGACGGATGACGGCGGGGAGTGTTCGTCGGTTGAAGAGGAGAACAACATCTAGTATAATGGGGAGACAGAAAACTGCCTCCCCGTTTTTGTACGTGGGGCTGTATTACAAGTATCCCGTTTTGCGGTGTGCTGTCGGAGATTTGCCTCCACCCCCGCAAAGCCATACAGAAGGAGCCTTTGCCATGCCCGTTTCCGCCCCTGCCCGCGCCGCCCGGTTTGCCGGCCGTGCCGTCGCTGTCTTTGCCCTGACACTGGCAGTGCTGTTTGTTCTGCTGCTGGGGGCCTTCTCGCTGCCCGGGGCACCGGTGCGGGAAAATATCGCCCGCTCGGTGCCGCTGTTGCAGCAGGAAGGCCTTTACCCGGAATTTTTCGGGTTCAAGCTGTTCCAGATGGACAACTACACCGACACCATCATGCTGTTTGAGGCCGCCAGCGCCGACGAGACAGAGCCTCTCACCGCCATGATGACCGCCACCGCCTACAATGTGGACAACTTCGAGACCTTGCAGGATGACCTGGGCGACTATCTCGCTGCCCGGGAGCAGGGCAAAACCGGTGCCGACATTGGCCTGGAACCCTTCTCCTACGCCCGTTACTGGCACGGCTACCTGATCTGGCTGCGCCCGCTCCTGTTGTTTCTGACCTACGGGCAGGTCCGGGTGTTCAACTATCTGGTGTTCGCGGTGATGGCCGCAGCACTGCTGTGGCAACTGTGGAAACATTGCGGCCGCTGGCCCGCGGTGTGGTTTGCCATCAGTCAGGTGGCGGTCACCGCCTTTTTCGCCCCCCACCAGGTACAGTTCTTCACCTGCTTTGCCATCAGCTATGCCGCCTGCCTGTGGGTTCTGGCAAAACCCCGCACGGCAGCCGGACTGGCTGTCGGATTGGTGGCGGTGGGGGTCTGCACCGCCTTCCTGGATCTGCTGGTCACGCCGATTTTGACCCTCGGTCTGCCCCTGACCGTCTGGCTGCTGGATGCCCGGGTTCCTGACCGCACGGCACCACTGCGCCGCTGTGGTGCCGTGCTGGGAGGGGCCATCAGCTGGGGGGGAGGCTACGCCCTCTGCTGGGCCTCCAAGTGGGTATTGGCCGGCGCCGTCACCGGACAGGATATCATTGGCGACGCGCTGCATCAGGCGTCGGTGCGCACCTCAGCCGACAGCTGGCATGGCATCCAGCTGACCTGGCCCAACATTTTCCGCTTTGTTTTTGATACACTCAATGGGCGGGGGCTTTTCTGGCCGCTGGTGATCCTGCTGGTGGTTCTGCTGGCAGCATTCGCACTCTGCCTGCGGGATCGCCGTGCGCTGTTTGGCGCGCTGCCGCTGTTGCTGGCTGCACTCTCTGCTCCGGCCTGGCTGGCCCTGCTGCGCACCCATTCCATCCAGCACGGCTGGTTTACCTGGCGCAGCCTGGGAGTGACCGTCTTTGCCGGACTGGCCTTCCTGCATGCGGCCTGCAGTCCGGACGCCGGACGGCGCAGACTTTGCCGATGGCTGAACCGAAAACAATTTTGATGAAAAGACATACTTTTGAATGCCAAAAAGGGCACATCAGGTCAAATAAATGTATTTATTATAGAAATATATGATTCCAGAATTTTACATTTTCAAAAAAAATATACAAATATTGGGACCCAATGCTGGTTTGTTAACCGGTGTTAATGCAATCATCCGACAAAATCGTTCATAATAGTAGCATCACCTAAAGTAGGGGAAAATATGAACGGAGGATGAAACTGCGATGCGTGTCGACGATATAATCGACCAATTATTTGACCTGAAAGAT
The DNA here is from genome assembly GCA_904390925.1 of uncultured Subdoligranulum sp. Lineage (GTDB taxonomy): Bacteria > Bacillota > Clostridia > Oscillospirales > Ruminococcaceae > Gemmiger. The sequence continues at coordinate 34,514 of CAJFMB010000008.1, read as the reverse complement.
ATGGACGCAGTGCGGCAATTGACCAAGGCGGCAGTTATCCGACGGATTCCTCGCCGCCGGATGTTGGTTCGCGAAGGGGAAATGCAGGAGTACATTGATTTTGTGATCAGCGGATGCCTGTGCGGCATCTCACAGAACTGCAAGGGCGAAAAGGTTGTCCTTTGTTTTTGCTGTCGTCCCGGCGAGGCAGCCATGGCTTCCTTTTCCATGGAGGAACCGGCAACGGCATCGATGATTGCGCTGACCGACAGTCATGTGTTGTCCATTCCACTCAGTCTTGCCAATCACCTGGTCAATTCCTCTGTGGAATGTCTGCGGATTTACAACCAGCTTTTGCAGCAGGCGCTGCGGCGTCTGGTGACCACCCAGATTGCGGTTTGCCGGGGCAGTGCCATGGAGCGGTATCAGTGGTTTCAGCAGGAGTATCCGGGCCTGATCGAGGTTGTCAGCAACAAATACATTGCGTCCTACCTGCAAATGACCAATGTCACCCTCAGCCGTCTGCGGCGCATTGAGCGGGAAAGCCGGCAAAGCAGCCCGCAACCTTTGATGGAGAGCAGCGTCTGAGGCTTCGTCGGCCGAAATCCGGAAAAATCCTGTGAATTGCTTGACGGATTCCGCAGCACATGGTACGCTTACTTCAGAACCTTTTGCGGCAGGTTTGCCGCCGCTGCGCAGCGCGGAAAGAAGAGGAGATGACAGGTATGTTTTGTACACATTGCGGTCGTCAGATTGAAGAGGGTGCCAAGTTCTGCACTCACTGTGGTGCCAGGGTAGAGCAGGCAAACGCTGGTCCCCGGCCGGAACCGGTTGCCCAGGCGGCCTCGGCTGGCTGGGAACAGCCGAATACCATGGACGAGGAACCGCCCTATGAAGAAGACCCGGATGCAGTGATCATCAAGCGCACCCCTGCCTGGAAGATCATCTTGGTGGGTGTACTGGATGTGGTACTTCTGGGCGTTGTGGGGGCCGAAGCGTTTTTCCTCTTCCTGGCCTGACAGCAGCCTTTACCAAATCAAAAGAAAGACAGCCGCGGTCCGACGTTTGCCGGAAGCGGCTGTCTTTTCGTTATGGAAGCTCCAGGTCACAGTGCCAGCGTTTGCCCGTCCTGTACGGCGCGGACCAGGCGGTCGCCTTCATAATACAATTCCAGATGAAAGAAGGGGGCTCCCTCATTCAGCAGACGGAAAAACAGTTTGTCTCCCGTCCAGATGGGCAGCGTTTCCACCTGATCCTTCGGCACCCAGGCCAGTTCTCCCTCGTCACAGGGACGGGGCGTGCCGGTAAACTGGCTGCAGGTGAACAGGTGCATCCTTTCCGGCGGCCAGGGCGGGCAGTAAAAATCCACAATGCCCCGGTAGACCGGGGACTGCATGGTGTAGCCGGTTTCCTCCTGCACCTCCCGCAGGACACAGGCAAGGGCGTCCTCTCCGGGCTCGAATTTTCCGCCCACGCCGATCCACTTGTCCTTGTTCACATCCTTCTTTTTCTTTACCCGGTGCAGCATCAGGTAGCAGCCATCCTGTTCCAGATAGCACAGCGTTGTCTGCAGCAGCTTGTCCATTCTGATCTCCTCTCCGCCCGGCGGGCATACCTCTGTTTCCAGTATACAGCGCGTTGGCCCCGTTGAAAAGAAATTCCGGTATATTTTGCCGTCGCTGCGGCACAATAAAAGCGGATTGTCAAAAAAAGGAACGGAGCGGCCACCGCTGCTCCGCAAGGAGGGCTGACAGATGAAAGCGACAGGAATTGTGCGACGCATTGACGAGCTGGGCCGGGTGGTCATCCCCAAGGAGATCCGCCGTACCCAGCGTATCCGTCAGGGGGACGCGCTGGAAATTTACACGGCGTCGGACGGGGAAGTGATTTTCAAAAAGTATTCGCCGGTGATGGAGCTGAACGAGCTGGCCGGCGTGTATGCCGAGGTGCTGGCCAGGGACCTGGGCGCACCGGTTCTGGTCTGTGACCGGGACGCGGTGATTGCCGCGGCAGGCGGCGGCCGGGGTGCCCGGCTGGAAAAGGGCAGCCTGCTGGGGCAGCCCATTACCCATGAGCTGGAAAAGCTGCTGGCATCCCGCAGCATTTATACCGCCCCCACGGACCCCTCCCGGCGGGTGCGGGCGGTCAGCGGGCAGGGGGAGCGAGTGCTGGGCTGTGCCGCGCCGATCGTGGTGGGCGGTGACATCGAAGGCGGTGTCTGCCTGCTCAGCTCCGCCCAGGGGGCCCCGCCGGCGGAATCCCAGACCGACGCGGTGCGCATTGCCGCCAGTTTTCTGGCACGCTGGATGGAGGAATGATAATCCGGCAGTCAGAGTCCCATCCGAAACAAACCAAACCGCCGCTGCCGCAGAAGAAAATTCCGCCGGCAGCGGCTTTTTTGCACCTGTACCGGCAATACCAGCCCTGCCGCAGCGGTTTGCACCGGGTTTGTGACGAAACTGTTAAACTTTGAAAGTTTTTTCCAAACCCTCTTGACAGAATCGGCGGTTGGAATATAATAGACTTAGCACTCGGGAACATAGAGTGCTAAAACATCAGGCGGGAGGCGACAGGAATGGCAATGGATGCACGGAAACAGCGTATCCTGGAAGCGATTGTCGCCCTCTATGCAATGGACGGGGAACCGGTGGGCTCCGGCCTGCTTGCCAATTATTTTGACATGGCAGTGTCCAGCGCCACGCTGCGCAACGAGATGGCGGCGCTGACCCGGCTGGGGCTGTTGGAACAGCCCCATACCAGCGCCGGCCGCGTGCCCAGCCCCAAAGGCTACCGTTATTATCTGGATCACCTGCTGCAGGGCTCCGGTGCCACGGCACTGGGGGATGAGGACCGCCGGCGGATCGACGCACTGTTTGCCGCCATGGATGCTGAGCCGGAAAAGCTGGCACCCGCTGCGGCCCGCGCCCTGGCCGACTACACCGGCTGCGCCGCAGCAGCCACCACCCCCCGGGCCGAGGATCTGTGCATCGCACACTTCGAGGTCGTGCAGGTGGGACGCTTTTCCGCCGCCGTGCTGGCAGTCACCAGCGCCGGCGGGGTCCGCACCCGGGTGGCCCGGGTGGATACCGGACTTTCCCGCAGCGATGCCGCCCAGCTGGCCCAGCTGCTCAACCGCAGCCTGACCTTCGTCTCGCCCCGGGATCTGACCCCCATGCTGTCCGCCAGTCTGCGGGTGGCCTGCGGGGCACGGCTGGCACCGGTGGTGGCTGCCGCCGAGGCACTGGTCCGCACCGGCCCCCAGGTTTACCTGGAGGGTGCCCAGTACCTGGCACAGAAAACCGATGTCCGCCAGAATCTCGGCACGCTGCTGGAGCTGTTCTCCGACAACCGGGCAGCCACCCGGCTGATTGAACCGGAGGGCGGCCGCATCACCGCCAAGCTGGGCGAGGATCTGGAACCTGCCATGCCGAACCTGTGCATCGTCAGCAAGCGGTATCTTGCCGGCGGTGGCCTGACCGGCACCATGGCGATCATCGGTTCCAGCAGAATGCCGTTCTCACGGCTGATTCCGATTTTGAATTACTTTGCCGGCAGGCTCGGACAGAGCATGTCGGGAAAACGACAGGAGGAGCAAACATGAGCGAAGAAACCAAAGTGCCCGGCACGCAGGACGAACAGCCCGCCGCCGAGCAGGCAGGACCCGCTGCCGAACCGGCCAGCGGCGCAGCAAGGCCCTCCGGGCAGGAGCAGGCAGCTCCCGCCGATACCAAGGCAGAGCAGCCCGCAGCGGATGACAAGAAAGCCGACCAGCCCAAACAGAAAAAGGACTGGTTCGGCGGCAAGACCGCCAAGGAGCTGGAGGCCACCAAGGCCAAGCTGGAGGCGGCCGAGAAAAAGTCCGCAGACCTGCGGGACCAGCTGCTGCGCACCGCCGCCGAGTATGACAACTTCCGCAAGCGCTCGGCCCGGGAAGCCGACCGCAAGTTCAATGACGGTATCTCGCATGCCGTCACCCAGATTCTCGGCATTCTGGATACCCTGGACATGGCGGCCAACGCCGCCTGCAGCGACGAGAACTACAAAAAAGGCGTCGTGATGACGCTGGACAAAGCCGCCAAGGCGCTGGATACGCTGCATGTCACCGAGATTGAGGCGCTGGGCAAACCCTTTGACCCCAATTTCATGAACGCCGTGCAGCAGGTTCCCCCGGCAGAAGGCCAGGAGAGCGGCAGCGTGGTGCAGGTCTTCCAGAAAGGCTATATGATTGGTGACAAAGTCATCCGCCATGCCACTGTCGTAGTCGCCGAATAACAACCCGGACATGACAGGTTCCGGCTTCTGCAATACAACAAAGCCCCACCTGATCATATATTCTCAAAACAGTTTCACCCACACTTTTTGTAAGGGCTTGGACATCCGCACAAAGGATGCCCCAATAGAGAGGAGATCATTATTATGAGCAAGATCATTGGTATCGACCTTGGTACTACTAACAGCTGCGTCGCCGTTATGGAAGGCGGCGAGCCGGTTGTCATCCCCAACGCTGAAGGCGCCCGCACCACCCCGTCTGTGGTCGGCTTCACCAAGACCGGCGAACGTCTGGTTGGCCAGGTTGCAAAGCGCCAGGCCATCACCAACCCCGAAAACACCATTTCTTCTATCAAGCGTAAGATGGGCACTGCCGAGAAGGTCCATGCCGGCGGCAAGGATTACACCCCTGAGGAAATCAGCGCTATGATCCTGTCCAAGCTGAAGGCTGACGCCGAGGCTTACCTGGGCGAGACCGTCACCGAGGCAGTCATCACCGTTCCCGCTTACTTCAACGACAGCCAGCGTCAGGCCACCAAGAACGCAGGCACCATTGCCGGCCTGAACGTCCGCCGTATCATCAACGAGCCCACGGCCGCTTCTCTGGCCTACGGCATCGATAAGGAAGCCGATCAGAAGATCATGGTCTACGACCTGGGCGGCGGCACCTTCGATGTCTCCATCATCGAGATGGGCGACGGTGTCACCGAAGTTCTGGCCACCAACGGCGATACTCACCTGGGCGGCGACGACTTCGACCAGCGCATCATCGACTGGATGGCCGAGGACTTCCTGCGCGAGAACAACATCGACCTGCGCAAGGACAAGATGGCTGCCCAGCGCCTGAAGGAGGCTGCCGAGAAGGCCAAGATCGAACTGTCCAGCGCCACCTCCACCAACATCAACCTGCCCTTCATCACGGCAGACGCCACCGGCCCCAAGCATCTGGACATGACGCTGACCCGTGCAAAGTTCAACGAGCTGACCTCTGACCTGGTCGACCGCACCATGGGTCCTGTCCGCAAGGCTCTGGCCGATGCCGGTCTGAAGGCTTCCGACCTGAAGAAGGTCCTGATGGTCGGCGGTTCCACCCGTATCCCCGCTGTCTACGACGCCGTCAAGAAGGAACTGAACTGCGAGCCCTTCAAGGGCATCAACCCCGATGAGTGCGTTGCTGTCGGCGCTGCCATCCAGGGCGGCGTTCTGCAGGGCGATGTCAAGGGCCTGCTGCTGCTGGATGTCACCCCGCTGAGCCTGGGCATTGAGACCCTGGGCGGCGTCTGCACCAAGATCATCGAGCGCAACACCACCATCCCCACCAAGAAGAGCCAGATCTTCTCCACCGCTGCCGACAACCAGTCCAGCGTCGAGGTCAACGTTCTGCAGGGCGAGCGTGAGTTTGCCCGCGACAACAAGAGCCTGGGAACCTTCCATCTGGACGGCATCGCTCCGGCTCCCCGTGGCGTGCCTCAGATTGAGGTCACCTTCGACATCGATGCCAACGGCATTGTCCATGTCAGCGCCAAGGACCTGGGCACCGGCAAGGAGCAGAGCATTACCATCACTGCTTCCACCAACATGAGCAAGGACGACATCGACAAGGCTGTCAAGGACGCCGAGCAGTACGCTGCCGAGGACAAGAAGCGCCGCGAGGAAGTGGATGTCCGCAACAACGCCGACCAGCTGGTGTTCCAGACCGAGAAGGCTCTGGGCGAGTTCGGCGACAAGGTCTCTGCCTCTGAGAAGAGCGACATCGAGACCAAGGCCAGCGCCCTGAAGGAAGCCCTGAAGTCCGGCACCATCGACGACATCAAGGCAAAGCAGGAAGAACTGCAGAAGGCATTCTACGCTGTCAGCGAGAAGGTCTATCAGCAGGCTGCCCAGCAGGGCCAGGCCGGCCAGGCCGGTGCCAACCCGGGTGCCGGCGCACAGCCCAACAACGGCCAGAACAAGACCGATGACGGCGCTGTGGATGCTGACTTCCACGAGGTGTAATGTACAGCCCCGGGGCGGTGTTCCCATCATGGACGGCAGACAGATTGTCTGACCTGTAAGCAACTACGACCCACTGGCCGCCGCCGGATTTTGACCGACGGCGGCCCTTGTGGGGTTATAACCGGATGAAAATCAGACGGGCATTCCGGCGTCAGCCGGCCTGCCCCAGCCAGTCACTGGGCCTGCTTTGTCAGACGCGGCAACGCGCCGGTGGGTACAGCGAATGGAAAGGTGTGATAGTATGGCAGAAAAACGTGATTACTACGAGGTTCTCGGCGTTGGCAAAAATGCCACCGAAGACGAGATCAAGAGCGCCTACCGCAAACTTGCCAAAAAGTACCACCCTGACCTGAACCCCGGCGACAAGGAGGCCGAGGAGAAATTCAAGGAGGTCAACGAGGCCCACGACGTTCTGTCCGACCCCGAAAAGCGCAAGCGGTATGACCAGTTCGGCTTTGCCGGCGTAGACCCCAACTACGCAGCCCAGCAGGGTGGCGCAGGGGCCGGCTTTGGCGGCGGGTTCGGCGGCGGCTTCGGCGGTGTGGACCTGGGCGATATCTTCGGCGACATTTTCGGCGGCTTCGGCGGCTTTGGCGGCGGCACCGGCCGTGCCAACCCCAATGCCCCGCGCAAGGGCCATGACATTCAGGCCAGTGTGATTCTGACCTTCGAGGAGGCAGCCCACGGCTGTTCCAAGACCATCAACATTACCCGGCAGCAGACCTGCCATGACTGCGGCGGCACCGGTGCCGAGCGTGGTACCAGCCCCGAGACCTGTCCCCACTGCGGCGGCCGGGGCTACGTGGTCACCCAGCAGCGCACCCCCTTCGGTGTGATGCAGAGCCAGCAGCCCTGCAGCTACTGCGGCGGCCGTGGCACCATCATCAAGAACCCCTGCCGCACCTGCCGCGGCACCGGCAAGACCAACAGCCGCAAAACGCTGGAGGTCCGCATCCCCGCCGGCATTGACGATGATCAGAACATCGCGCTGCGCGGCCAGGGCGACGCCGGCACCAACGGCGGCCCCGCCGGTGATGTGATTGTCCATGTCACCGTCAAGCCCGACCCGATGTTTGAGCGCGACGGCTTTGATGTGTGGGTGCATGAACCCATCACCTTCAGCCAGGCGGTGCTGGGCGCCGAGATCACGGTGCCCACCATCGACGGCAAGGTGGCCTACACCCTGCCGGAAGGCACCCAGAGCGGCACCAAGTTCCGCCTGCGCGGCAAGGGCATCCAGTACCTGAACGGCCGCGGCCGCGGCGACGAGTACGTGGTGGTGGATGTGGAAATCCCCAAGAAGCTGACCAAGGCACAGCGCGACGCGCTGAAAGCCTTCGAGGATTCTCTGCGGGAGGACAACTATGAAAAGCGCAAGGGCTTTTTCAAAAACCTGAAGGATCGCTTCCTGTGATGCTCTCGGGCAGAGCCTTTCGCGCAAGCCGGACATAACAAAAGATCAGCCCGCTTCCCAATGGTGAAAGTCACCGGGAAGCGGGCTGATCTTGTTTTGCTTCAGGATTATTTCCACAGGCCCCGCGGATAGGTGCCTGCCTGGGTCATGGCTTCCAGCGCCGCCATCAGGGCGGGTTTGTCCTCCCGGTAGGTGATGCCGTACCATTTGTCCGGGCTGGTCAGCACCTTGACCCGGGCGCGGCCGTCAGCCAGCGCCGCCGAGACCACACTGGGCAGGTAGTATTCGCACTTGAGGGGGTTCACCGGCAGGCTGGCGCGCAGAAAGTCTGCAAAGCCCTGTTTGGCTGCCTGCACAAAGCTGGGGGTGAAGCCCCACAGATTCATGCTGACGATGGAATCCCCCGGCAACTCCACCCAGGTCTTGCCCTCGTCCTCGGTGTAGGCAATGGCACCGTTATGGGGTTCAATGCGGGTGCGCTCGGTGACGGAAACCAGATGATCCTCCGCATCGGTGACGCAGACACCACGGCTGACAGAACCGTTCTCGCAGACGGTGTTTTTCAGGCGGAAGCCCACCATTGCCCAGGACAGGGTTTCGCCGTCGGTGTGGGTGGACAGATAGTCGTAGATCAGCCGGAAGCAGGCGGGACCATAGTAGTCGTCGGCGTTGATGACGGCAAAAGGCGCGTCGATGCAGGCTGCCGCCGACAGCACTGCGTGGGCGGTGCCCCAGGGCTTGACGCGGCCCTCCGGCACGGAAAATCCCTCCGGCAGCAGTTCCAGCTGCTGGAAGGCGTAGCGCACCTCCAGCCCGGCCTGCTCGGCGCGGGCACCCACCGTGCGCTTGAACTCGGCCTCGATCTCATGCTTGATGATGAACACCACGGTGGAAAATCCCGCCCGGCGGGCATCGTACAGGCTGTAATCCAGGATGGCCTCGCCGCAGGGTCCCACCGGGTCAATCTGCTTCAGGCCGCCGTACCGGCTGCCCATGCCGGCCGCCATCACCACCAGAATCGGTTTGCTCATATTCCAAAACGCTCCTTTTTTGCCGCCGCAGCGGCAGACTTGTGCGGAAATCTTACTGCTTCTATCATACACATTCCGGCCCGCCCTTGCAAGGGGCACCGCAGCACAAAGCCACCCGGCAGGCGGAAAACCTGCCGGGCGGCCTGGCTTTGTATGGGGGTAGGAAAGTGCGTTTACTGCAGCACTGCGCCGAAGTTGGCACTGGTGACCATGCGGGCGTAGCGGCTCAGCCAGCCGGTCTTGACGTTAGGCTCCGGCTGGACATAGGCGGCCTTGCGGCGGGCCAGTTCCTCGTCATCCACTTCCAGCGTGATGCTGGCATTGGGAATGTCGATGGAGATGGTGTCGCCCTCCTGCACCAGGCCGATGGGGCCGCCGGAGGCAGCCTCCGGGCTGACATGGCCGATGGCGGCACCGCGGGACGCACCCGAGAAGCGGCCGTCGGTGATCAGCGCCACGGTGGTGTCCAGCTTCATGCCGGCCAGGGCGCTGGTGGGGTTGAGCATCTCCCGCATGCCGGGGCCGCCCTTGGGGCCCTCGTAGCGGATGACCACCACGTCGCCGGGATGGATGCGGCCATTGTAGATGGCGTCGATGGCCTGTTCCTCGCTGTCAAAGACGCGGGCAGGACCGGAATGGCACTGCATTTCCGGCGCCACGGCGCTGCGCTTGACCACGCAGCCGTCGGGGGCCAGGTTGCCCCACAGAATCTGCAGACCGCCGGTCTGGCTGTAGGGGTTGTCGATGGGACGGATGGCCTTCTCGTTCAGGATATGGGCACCCTGGATGTTCTCACCCAGCGTCTTGCCGGTGACGGTGGGCACATCCAGATCCAGCAGGCCCTTCTTGGCAAGCTCGGCCTGCACCGCCGGAATGCCGCCGGCCTCGTACAGGTCGGGCATGTGGGTGGGACCGGCAGGGGCCAGATGGCAGAGGTTGGGGGTCTTGGCGCTGATCTCGTTGAAAATCTTCAGATCCAGCGGCACGCCCGCCTCATGGGCGATGGCCAGCAGGTGCAGCACCGTGTTGGTGGAGCAGCCCAGAGCCATGTCGCAGGTCAGGGCGTTGCGGATGGACCGCTCGTTGACGATCTGGCGGGCGGTGACACCCCGGCGCACCAGATCCATGATGGCCATGCCGGAGCGCTTGCCCAGCTGCAGCCGCTTGGCGTAGACGGCGGGAATGGTGCCGTTGCCGGGCAGTGCAATGCCGATGGCCTCGCACAGGCAGTTCATGCTGTTGGCGGTGTACATGCCGCTGCAGGAGCCGCAGCCCGGGCAGCAGTTGCAGGTGCAGTCCTCCAGCTGTGCGTCGTCGATCAGACCTGCCTTGTAGGCGCCCACCGCCTCAAACATCTTGGACAGGCTGACCTCCTCGCCGCCGTAGCGGCCGGCCAGCATGGGGCCGCCGGAGCAGACGATGGCGGGCACATCCAGACGGCAGGCGGCCATCAGCATGCCGGGCACGATCTTGTCGCAGTTGGGCACCAGAACCAGGCCGTCCAGCTGGTGGGCCATGAACATGGTCTCGACGCTGTCGCAGATCAGCTCACGGCTGGCCAGCGAATACTTCATGCCGATGTGGCCCATGGCGATGCCGTCGCAGACGCCGATGGCCGGGATCAGAATGGGGGTGCCGCCGGCCATCCGGACGCCGGCCTTGACCGCGTCTGCCAGCTTGTCCAGGTTCATGTGGCCGGGCACAATCTCGCTGTAGGCCGAGACCACGCCGATCAAGGGGCGTTCCAGCTCCTCGGGGGTGTAGCCCAGGGCATAGAACAGACTGCGGTTGGGCGCGCGCTCGGGGCCTTTGGTAACATTATCGCTGCGCATGGGAATCTCCTCCTGATACAAAACAGGGGACGAGGCGCATTGCCCGTCCCCCAGGGTGATTGGATTCGGTCGATTATTTCTTCAGCCAGCTCATCATGCTGCGCAGCTCGGCGCCAACCTTCTCGATCAGGTGCTCGGACTGCATGCGGCGCTCTGCCAGGAAGTGGGTCTTGCGGCCGCCGTTGGGGCTCATCTCGGTCAGGAACTCGCTGGCAAAGGTGCCGTCCTGGATCTCGGTCAGAACCTTCTTCATCTCCTTGCGGGTCTCCTCGGTAATCAGGCGCTTGCCGGTGCGGTAGTCGCCGTACTCAGCGGTGTTGGAGATGGAGTAGCGCATCTTGCTGAAGCCGCCCTCGTTGATCAGGTCAACGATCAGCTTCATCTCGTGGCAGGTCTCAAAGTAGGCCATCTCGGGGGCGTAGCCGGCCTCCACCAGGGTGTCAAAGCCAGCCTTGATCAGCTCGCAGACACCACCGCACAGCACAGCCTGCTCGCCGAACAGGTCGGTCTCGGTCTCCTCCTTGAAGGTGGTCTCCAGGATGCCTGCACGGCCGGCACCGATGCCGGAAGCATAAGCCAGGGCAGTGTCCTTGGCCTTTCCGGTGTAGTCCTGCTCCACGCAGATCAGGGACGGGCAGCCCTCACCCTCGGTGTACAGACGGCGGACAATGTGGCCGGGGCCCTTGGGAGCGATCATGATGACGTCCACATTCTTCGGCGGGGTGATGGTCTTGAAATGGATGTTGAAGCCGTGAGCAAATGCCAGGGTCTTGCCCTCGGTCATGTAGGGTGCGATCTGCTTGTTGTAGATGTCGGCGCACAGCTCGTCGGGAACCAGCATCATGACCACATCGCCTGCAGCGGCGGCCTCCTCGACCTCCATGACCTTGAAGTTGGGATGGGTGGCGGCAAAGTCAGCGGCCTTCTCCCAGTGGCTGGAACCCTTGCGCAGACCGACAACAACGTTCACGCCGCTCTCGGCCAGGTTCTCGGAGTGGGCATGGCCCTGGCTGCCGAAGCCGATGATGGCAACGGTCTTGCCGTCCAGCACGCCGAGGTTGCAGTCGGAATCATAATACTTTTTGATCGCCATAGTTGATTTCTCCTTTTTGTAATGAAATTCAAATTATTACAATTTGTATATTCAGCGCCGAGAGGCGGGGAATCTGTCTGGTGGGCGGGAAGGACAACTGCTCAGCCCCGGGTCCCGCCGGGACCGTAGGTGGGGTAGTCGATCTCGCTGATTTCCTGTTTGGGTTTCTGCATGTGCTGGTGCATGCCGCCGCGCTCGATGGCGGTGACGCCGGTGCGGCACATTTCCAGAATGTCGTAATCCTGGAACATGACCAGGAAGGCGTCAATCTTGCTGGGCTTGCCGGTCAGCTCAAAGACCATGCTGTCGGGGGACAGGTCGATGATCTTGGACTTGTAGATGCTGGCAATCTCCCGCAGCTCGGCGCGGTTTTTCACGTCGGCCTTCACCTTCAGCAGCAAAAGCTCCCGCTGCAGGCTGTTGTCCTGATCCAGTTCAAAGATCTGGCGGGTGACTTCCAGACGGTCGGTCTGGAGCAGCAGCTGGCTGATGGAATTTTCGTCGCCATGGGTGGTGACGGTAATGCGGCTGATGCTGGGGTCGTTGGTGGTCGAGACCGTCAGGCTGTCAATATTGAAGCCACGGCGGTTGAACAGGCTGGAAACCCGGGCCAGGACGCCCCGCTGGTTATCCACCAGGATGCTGATGACCCGGCGGTCGGCCGCGTCGTTTTTCTTCACAGTGGGCATTGCAGGGGTCCTCCTTTACTCCATCAGAATATCGTTGATGTCGCCGCCGCCCGGGATCATGGGCAGCACCTTCTCGTCCTTGCCGATGCGGCAGTCGATCCAGCTGGGACCTTTCTGCTTTAAAGCGTCAGCGAAAGCGGCGCGGAACTCGTCGGGGGTGGTGCAGCGGTATCCTTTGGCACCAAAGCCCTCGGCCACCTTGGCAAAATCGGTGTGGCGGTGGGGGTCGGTGTTGGAATACCGTTTGCCGTAGAAGGCGGTCTGCCACTGACGGACCATGCCCAGCACCTGGTTGTTGAAGATGACGGTGATGATGGGCAGCTGGTAGCTGACGGCGGTGCAGCCCTCGTTCAGGTTCATGTGGAAGCTGCCGTCGCCGGTGAGCATGATGACCCGGGCGTCGGGACCAAGTCCCAGCTGTGCGCCGATGGCAGCGCCGTAGCCGAAGCCCATGGTGCCCAGACCGCCGCTGGTGATAAAGCCGCGGCTCTTGGTGTGGTGCAGATACTGGGCTGCCCACATCTGATGCTGGCCCACGTCGGTGACATAGACGGCATTGGGGCCGGCCTGGCGGCAGATCTCGTCAATCATCTGGTGGGGTTTCAGCTCGGTGTCGCTGTCCAGCGGCTTGTAGTCATGGGACTGCCATTCCCGGATCTGGGACATCCAGTCCTTGTGTTCGGCGGGCTGGATGTGGGGCAGCATCGCCTGCAGGATGTAGGCGGCATCTCCCACCAGGGCCAGATCAATGGGGACGTTCTTGCCCATCTCACTGGGGTCAATGTCAATCTGGATGCGCTTGGCGTTGTGGGCGAAGGTTTCCGGCTTCAGCGCCACACGGTCGGAAAACCGGGTGCCCACGGCAATCAGCAGGTCGGCTTCGTCCACTGCCTTATTGGCAGTGTAGCAGCCGTGCATGCCCAGCAGCCCCAGGTTCAGCGGCTCACCGTAGGCCAGCACACCGGCTGCCATCAGGGTGTAGGTGGCGGGGATCTCGGCCTTGGTCAGCAGATCCCGCAGCGGCTGACAGCCCGCAGCGCCCCGGACACCGCCGCCGAACACCACCACCGGCTTTTTGGCGGCATTGATCATCTCGGCGGCCTTTTTGACGCTTTCCTCGTCAAAGTGGGTGACGGTGCGCACCGGCTCCGGCGGCTTGGGGGTGAACTCGCAGGAGTTTGCGGTCACATCCTTGGGAATGTCCACCAGCACCGGGCCCTTGCGGCCGCTCTGGGCAATGCGGAAGGCGGCACGCATGGTGTCGGCCAGATCCTCCACCCGACGGACGGTGTAGTTGTGCTTGGTGATGGGCATGGTCACGCCCTCGATGTAGGCTTCCTGAAAGCTGTCCTTGCCCAGCAGGGAGGTGGCCACGTTGCCGGTAAAGGCAACCATCGGCACACTGTCCATGAACGCGGTGGCAATACCGGTGACCAGGTTGGTAGCACCGGGACCGCTGGTGGCCAGCACCACGCCGGTGCGGCCGGTGGCACGGGCATAACCGTCGGCAGCGTGGGCGGCGCCCTGCTCATGGGCGGTCAGGATGTGCCGGATCCGGTCGGAATTTTTATACAGCTCGTCGTACAGGTTCAAAACCGCGCCGCCGGGATAGCCAAAAATGGTATCCACGCCCTGCTCGGCCAGCACCTCGACAAAAATCTGGGAACCTGTCAGCATCATCGTGATCCTCTCCTTTTCCTTCTCTATGCTTGCTATGAAAAATCCCCTGCACTGCCAGATGCAGGAAAGACAGCCGGATACGGCAAAATGCCGAAAAGAAAACAGCCTTTGTCTCTTCTGCGCACTTTAGCGCTTTCAAGAGACAAAGGCCGGTAATTGCACTCTGCGGTACCACTCTTATTGGCATGTGGATGACATGCCCCCTCAACGGACTTCCAACAAAGCCCTGCATGGTAACGGATGCTGCCGTGCCTGCCTACCGCGCGCTGCGTTTCAGCCGACCTGCTCGGGGAGGACTTCACCCGCATCCTTGCCCGCTGCCTTGCACCAACCGGCAGCTCTCTTGGGGCGGTGTTGGGGGTTACTGGTTCCCGTCACTGCATTTCTGAAATGTTATACAGAAAATATACTGCAATTTCCGAACCATGTCAACAGCTTTTTGTGGAAAAAACACATTTTTTGCTGTGCCGTGCTTGCAGGCGCTGCCTGCGGAGGGTATACTGGTATGTGCTCTTGAAGCGACTATTTTAGGGGGAAGTTATGAAAATGAAACTGGAACAAATGGACCTTCGCCTGCGGGGGCTGGTGATTGTGCGCGGCATCCTGCAGGACCCGGTGGTCAAGCGGTACGCAGCCATGGTGGCTGCGTCGGGGGACCCAGCCGCCTTTGTGACGGCGGCGGCCGAGTTTGAGGCTGCCCTGTTTGACAGCGGCCGCTGCTGGACCGACTACCTGCTGGATACAGTGCTGGAAAACAACAACATCTGTATCCGCCGCGCGGCGGCGGGCGGTGCGGGCCCGGCTGCCGAGGCTGCCCTGGCCAGCGAGCTGGCAGTGCTGCAGCAGGCAGGGGAGTGGGGCCTGGAGGAACTGCTGGACGACGCACCGGAAGCGCTGCGTCAGGCCTGCCGCTTCCTGCCCCGGTGGGAGACCGGCTCCGCCGACTACGCCGCTGCCTACGACAAGCGGCGCGCCGAGGTGGGCAAAAAGGGTTACGGCATGTTTGCCCGCTACCATGTCTTTACGGTGGAGGACGCACGTCTGGTGCCGGTCCACTGTCCCGACCCGCAGCGGCTCAGCGAGCTGCCCGGCTATGAGACCGAGCGCGCCAAGGTCATTGCCAACACCAAGGCCCTGCTGGCCGGCCTGCCGGCCAACAATGTGCTGCTGTACGGCGACGCAGGCACCGGCAAGTCCAGCACCGTCAAGGCCATCGGCAACGAGTTTGCCGCCGATGGACTGCGGCTGGTGGAAGTCAAAAAGAATCAGCTGTACCAGATTCCCGCCGTGATGGAATCGCTGGCGGACAACCCGCTCAAGTTTATCCTGTTCATTGACGATCTGAGCTTCTCCTCCAACGACGACGACTTTGCCGCGCTGAAGGCGATTCTGGAAGGCAGCGTGGGCGGCCGCAGCCACAACATTGCGGTGTATGCCACCTCCAACCGCCGCCATCTGGTCAAGGAGCGGATGAGCGACCGGGAGGGCGATGATCTCCACGCCGCCGATACCCGCCAGGAGATGATGAGCCTGTCCGCCCGGTTCGGCCTGACCGTCACCTTCCAGCGCCCGGACAAAGCCAAATTTGAGGCCATCCTGCTGGAGCTGGCCCGCCAGTACGGCGTCCAGATGCCGGCCGATCAGCTGTACATCAAGGGCGAGGCCTTCGCCATCCGCGCCGGCGGCCGCAGTCCCCGCGTGGCCAAGCAGTTCATTGAACTGTGCAAGGGCGGGGTTCAGCTGTAACCGAAAACCGCGTTTCCCTGCCGCACCCGGCGCTGCCGGATGCGGCTTTTTTATGGAATAAAACGGGATTTGGCGCAGAATCGAAAATTATTTCCGCACGACGATGCACTCGATCTCCACCTTGGCACCTTTGGGGATGCCGGCCACCTGCACGCAGCTGCGGGCAGGGAAGGGCTCGGCAAAAGCCTGGGCATAGACCTCGTTGACGGCGGCAAAGTCGTTCAGGTCAGCCAGGAACACCACCGTCTTGACCACGTCGGTCATGGACAGCCCCGCCTCGGCCAGAATGGCCTTCAGGTTGGCAAGGCTCTGCCGGGCCTGGTCCTGAACATCCTCCGGCATGGTGCCGGCGGCAGGATTGACGGGAATCTGACCCGAGACAAATACCAGGTTGCCCAGGTCCAGTGCCTGGGAGTAGGGACCGATGGCGGCCGGAGCCTTGTTGGTGGAAATGACTTTCATGGAAAACACGTTCCTTTCTGCATTCTTTATCTTACTATATATTAGATAGGAATTTGGTTTGGTTATGCCCGCTCGCTCACCAGCTTGAAACCGGCGTCGGTCAGGGCTTGCTTGATCTGGGCGATCTGGGCGGCATCGCGGGTTTCCAGCGCCAGTTTCAGATAGCAGCTGGTGATGGCCATGTTGGTGTCGGCCAGATCATACTGGACACTGACCACATTGGCCCCGCAGCCCGAGATGATCTCGCTGACCCGGGTCAGCTGGCCGGGTTTGTCCTCCAGCGCGATCATCAGGTTGCACTTGCGGCCGCTCATCACCAGGCCGCGGTTGATCACGCGGGAAAGGATGTTCACATCAATGTTGCCGCCGGAAACCAGGCAGACGGTCTTTTTGCCCTGGATGGGCAGCTTGCTGTAGAGAGCCGCCGCCACCGACACGGCACCGGCGCCCTCCGCCACCAGCTTCTGGTTTTCCATCAGCGACAGGATCGCCGCGGCGGTTTCGTCCTCGCTGACGGTAACCACGTCGTCCACGTACTTTTCCACCAGGTCAAAGGTCAGCTCGCCCGGTGTCTTAACGGCAATGCCGTCGGCAAAGGTGTCCACCGTGTCCAGCGTCTCATAAGTATGGTCACGGAAGGCCTTGTACATGCTTGCAGCCCCTGCCGACTGCACGCCGTAGACCTTCACGTCGGGGCGCAGGCTCTTGATGGCAAAAGCCACACCGGCAATCAGTCCGCCGCCGCCGATGGGGACAATCACCGCCTCCACGTCGGGCAGCTGGTCCAGAATTTCCAGCCCGATGCTGCCCTGGCCGGCAATCACCTGCTCGTCATCGTAGGGATGGATGAAGGTCATGCCGGTCTCCTTCTGCAGTTCCACCGCCTTGTCGTGGGCGTCGTCGTAGGTGCCCTTCACCAGGCAGACCTCGGCGCCCAGACGTTTGGTGCTCTCCACCTTCATGATGGGGGCGCCGTCCGGCATGCAGACCACACTGCGCAGCCCCATGCGGGTGGCGGCCAGTGCCACGCCCTGGGCATGGTTGCCGGCGCTGCAGGCAATCACACCCTTGGCGCGTTCCTCCTGGGACAGCTGGCTGATCTTGTAGTAGGCACCCCGCACCTTGAAGCTGCCGGTCACCTGCAGGTTCTCGGTCTTCAGGTAAAGGGCGCAATCCTCGCGCAGGCGGGGGGCCGCAATCAGGTCGGTGCGGCGGGCCACCTCCTTCAGCACAAAGGCAGCGTGGTAGATCTTGTCCAGTGTCAGCATGAAAGGAACCTCCTGTTCAAATGGCGGGCGGCAGGTCCGCCGGAAAAAGTGCGCAAAATTGCCCCGCACACGGCGGGGCAATTCCGCTTCGCCGTCGAAGCGATATGGTTGATTATACTTGAATGTGGCTAAACCGTCAAGTGAAAAGTATTCACCACATGCGGCTTGACGGCACAGACCCCCTTTTCCGGTGGACAACACCGCACGGACGTGCTACGATGGTAGGCGAAAAAATCCAAAGAAGGAAATTTGTATGAAAAGGAAAAAAAATTCTTCTGCGCCTGGCTTGTGCGGCACTTGCCTGTGCGCTGTTGACCGGCTGCGACCGGATTCCGCTGAGCATTTTTGATCTGGTGGATATGATCGGGGACTCGCTGGAAAGCAGCGGGGATACCGTGGCGGAAAACCTTGCTCCGGACCTTACCGAACCGCTGGAACCCGGCGAGAACACCTTTGCCCTTGCGCCGTATCCATTGTCAGGCAATGGCCTGGCCCCGCTGCTGGAGGCGGTGGAAGCCCGGCTGGGGCGCTCTCTTTGCCCGATGTACAATGTGGACAGCTTTACCCTGCGGGTGGACCCCAAGGGTGAACTGATCGGTGCGCAAGTGACGGTCTGCGAGTATCTGGGCACCCCGGCGGTATACCAGGGCGGGTTTGCCATCGACTGGGACGGCACCGCCCGGCGGCTTTCCTATCAGACTCTGGGCACCCTGTACGACAATGACCCGACGGGATACCAGAATGACAATCTGACGCTGGAATTTGTGGATGGTGCCCTGGCACGGCTTCCGATGGAGACACTGCGGCAGCAGATGCCGTCGGGACTGGTGATTTCCTTCACACCCTATGACCACCCGCAGGCGGACACGCCGGTGGTGGATATGAGCAATCCGCCCGCCTCCCTGGAACAGCAGAGCTATCAGGCGGGGGACTACGGCACGGCGGACGGCGGTCCCCGCTGGACGCTGCGGGTCAGCCCCTATGATGGTGACCAGCCGGAGTGGCTGCTCTGTTACCCGCTGGAAAATCCGGACCAGTGGGTCGGCTACCCGGACCGGTACACCCGCCGGGACATCCGGATGCTGACCGACGGGCTGGAGTATACCCGTGACTGGGGCGAAACCTGGCAGGCCATCCCCGACGACGATGCCGCGCTGGTGTCGGAATGCACCGACGCCTATACCGGGGTGACCCGGTCCAGCTGGTATCTCTCGCCCGAACCAGATGGCCCGGCGGCCTTTTTGCTGGGCAGCGGGGCCACCCTGGTCTGGACGATGGACGGCACCTCCTGGCAAAAGCACGATTTCTATGTGGGCGATGTCAAGGTGGACCGCCGCACCGCCGGGATGCTGCCGGACGGCAACGGCTTTGTCTCCTACGGTGGGGAGTGGACCATGGGGTCAGGCGGATTCTGTGAGCTGTGGTTCACCCATGACGGCGGCGAGACCTGGACCCAGGCACCCACCATGCCGGAAAGCCGCAGCATCTGCGGCGCCGCCATGCTGGAGGACGGTTCCCTGATGGTCTCGACGGAGACAACATCCGACAACAACTGGCCCAACGTATACGTCACCACCGACGATGGCGCCACCTGGCAGCAGCTGAACATGCCCTGGACCGACGCCCAGATGGCGGATCTGAGCTGGCTGTACCGGCTGGACAGCCTGACGCAGGACGAGTCCGGCACCCTGCACGCCTGCTTTACCCAGGAGCCGATGGGTAATCTGGCGGCGGAATTTACCGCCGATACCCTGACCGGATACTGGGGCTTTTCGACAGTGTTGCATCAGCAGTCGTAAACAGGGCAAAACTGCAGCAGAATCCACAAAATCCCTTGACAAACCCCGCGCCCTTTCGCATAATAGAAGGGAACAAAAGGGAGTAGCTTGCGGCAAAAAGCCGTGTCGGTTTGCGTCAGTACGGCATCAGCCCGCGACCGGATCAAATAGCAAGACTTTTGCCACCGGGCAAGCCTCGTTTGCTTGTTGTGGCAAAAGCCTTTTTTGTGTCCGGACGGGGAAACCGGGCATACTCTCTTCAAATCGGAAACAGTCCGGGTGCCCGGGCTGACGGGACAACAGCCCCGCTGTGTGAGAGGAGTTTTTCTATGGAGGCACTGTTTGGTAATGTACTCAACCTTCAGTGGCAGCAGGTCGTCATGTGGGCGATCGGCGCGCTGCTGATCTACCTGGCCATCAAAAAGGGCATGGAGCCGTCGCTGCTGCTGCCCATCGGCTTCGGCACCATTCTGGTCAACCTGCCCCTGTCCGGCGCGGTGACCCAGGTCTATGAGAGCGGCACCGAGGAAGGTATCTTGGACATTCTGTTCAACAGCGGTATCTCCAACGAGCTGTTCCCGCTGCTGCTCTTCATCGGCATCGGCGCCATGATCGACTTCACGCCGCTTCTGTCCAACCCCAAACTGATGATCTTCGGCGCGGCGGCACAGTTCGGTATCTTCTTCACCCTCTGTGTGGCAAGCCTGCTGGGCTTTGACATCAAAAACGCCGCTTCCATCGCCATCATCGCGGCGGCGGACGGCCCCACCTCCATCTTTGTGGCAAACTACTTCCAGTCGGATTATATCGGCGCCATTGTCGTGGTGGCCTACTCCTATATGGCACTGGTGCCCATCATCCAGCCGCCGGTCATCCGTCTGGTCACCACCAAGAAGGAGCGCCTGATCTGCATGAAGTATGCGGAGCGCAGTGTCTCCAAGACCACCAAGATTCTGTTCCCCATCTTCATCACCGCTGTGGCCGGCATCTTTGCCCCCCGCAGTGTGGCGCTGATCGGCTTTTTGATGTTCGGCAACCTGATCCGGGAATGCGGCGTTCTGGATGCCCTGTCTGAGACCGCCCAGAAAGCCCTGGCCAACCTGGTCACCCTGATGCTGGGCATCACCGTCGCCACCAAGATGCAGGCCGAGAGCTTCCTCAACCCCACCACCCTAATGATCCTGGTGCTGGGCCTGCTGGGCTTTGTCTTTGACACCGTGGGCGGCGTTATGATCGCCAAGCTCTACAACCTGTTTGCCCGGGAGAAGATCAACCCGATGATCGGCGCAGCCGGTATCTCGGCCTTCCCCATGTCCTCTCGCGTCATCAACAAGATGGGCCTGGAAGAGGACAACCAGAACTTCCTGCTGATGCATGCAGTGGGTGTCAACGTCTCCGGCCAGATCGCCTCGGTCATTGCCGGCGGCATGATCCTGGCGCTGTTCGCCTGATGTGAGAAGGGGGTACACACATGAACTTTGCAACCTTTCTGCCGGTGTTGGTCAACGCCCTTCAGGGCTGGATGGGCGTCTTTATTGTCACGCTGATCATCATTGCACTGGTTTACCTGTTCAACTTCCTGTTCTCGGGCAGAGAATAAGAAAAACAAAACAATTCCGGGTCTGACCCGGTAGGACGGCGCGGTTGTGCGGATATCCTGTCAAAGGATGTCGAACAGCCGCGCCGTCCCCCTTCTGAAGAAGAATTCTTTATTGACAAACCGGCCGCAAGACGGTATTATGTTAATAATCGTGATGCCGGCGGGAGGCATGACAATGCAGCAGGTGGATTCGGAACTGATCGACCGGGCCAAGTCCGGGGAAGAAACTGCTCTTGCCGCGCTGATCGCCCGCATGATGCCCGCCATCCGGCGCGGTGCAGCCCGATACACGGCACCCGGCCTTGACTTTGAGGACGCGGTGCAGGAGGGACTGATCGGACTGTTCGACGCGGTGCGCAGCTATGATGGGAGCAACGGCACGCCCTTTGTCGCCTATGCCGCTGCCTGCATTGCCCACGGGCAGCAGGACGCCGCCCGCTCGGCCACCCGCAAAAAGCATGCGCCGCTGAACACCAGCGTTCCGCTGCCGGAGGACTCGGTCACGCCGGGACCGGAGGAACTCGCCATTGCCGGGGAGGCAGTGGATGACGTGATCCGCCGGATGGAAACCCGGCTTTCCAGCTTTGAGCGCGGTGCTCTGCTCTGCGCCATTGACGGGCATTCCACAGCCGAGACCGCCCAGATTCTGGGCCGCGACGCCAAGGCTGTGGAAAACGCTCTGGCCCGTGCCCGCCGCAAACTGCGCGGTGCGCCGTGACCATCTCACCCCCCAGGCACCCGGCCGTAACCCGGCCAGGCAAATATATGCCCCCAGTAGTTTAGCATTCAGAACCCAACGGGTGTCTCGAGTTTCAGCAGATGCACACGTTATCCAAGGTGTCGGATGAAATCCTTCCGCGGGCAAAACTTAAAAAGAGGAGATACCCACTATGTTCGAAGACAAGACTTTGGTTTGCAAGGAATGCGGCAAAGAGTTCGTTTGGACTGCCGGTGAGCAGGAGTTCTACGCCAGCCGTGGCTTTGAGAATGAGCCCAAGCGCTGCAAGGACTGCCGCGCTGCCATGAAGAACCAGACCCGTGGCGAGCGTCAGATGTACGACGCTGTCTGCGCCAGCTGCGGCAAGGCCTGCAAGGTGCCTTTCCAGCCCCGCGAGGATCGTCCGGTCTACTGCAGCGAGTGCTTCGCCAAGATGCGCCAGAACTGAGTCTGCGGATTCTGCCGGTACTTGAACTGAGCTTTTTTGAAAAGGGTGTGCTGCTGCCGGTTCCCCGGTGCGGCGCACCCTTTTTGCTGCCGTTTTCTGCAATGCTGGAGGAATGTCCATGGCAACCCGTTTTTCCCGCGGCAAATCCGTCCTGATCTGCCTGGCTGTTGCAACGCTGGTGCTGGCGGTCTGTTCCAAGTCCTCGCCGCTGTATCCGCTGAACGACTGGATGGACGCCAACATATTCTATACCGCAGGCAAGGCGATGATGAACGGCCAGATACTCTACCGGGATGTGTTTGACCACAAGGGCCCGCTGCTTTACCTGGTGTATGGGATCGGCTGGCTGCTGGACCATACCGGCTTTTTCGGTGTCTGGCTGCTGGAGATCCTGGCCATGACGGCGTTTCTCTACACAGGGCTGCGGACGGTACAGGCGGTGGCCGGGCCGGTGCATCCTGCCTGGGCGCTTCTGCCTGGGGCTGCGGTGACAGCCGCCACCACCTTTGCCCACGGCGGCAGTGCGGAGGAACTCTGCCTGCCACTGCTTGCCGCACCGGTCTGGGCGGCGATGCGCTTTTTCGGGGAGGAATCCTCCCGCCGGCAGCCACTGCCCCTTTGGCAGGCTGCCCTGCTGGGGGTGACCGCCGGCTGTGTGCTGTGGGTCAAATTTACCATGCTGGGCCTGTTTGCCGGGTTTGCCCTGGCCCTGGCGGTGGGGTATCTCCGCGCCGGCTGGGGTGTGCGCCTGGTGCAGAGCATCGCCGCCTGGCTGGCGGGCATGGTGGTCACCTTGCTGCCCTGGCTGGTGTACTTTGGGGTAAACGGTGCCCTGGGGGATTTCTTCGGCACCTATTTCGGGGACAATCTCTTCCTCTATGCCGGAAAAACCGGCGGCTTTGCACTGGGGGCCGCCTGCCTTGCGGTGGTGCAGCGGCTCTGGTGGGCATTGCACGACGCACCGCTGCCGCTGCTGCTGGCACTGGCAGGATTTGCCTGGCTGCTGGTCCGCCGCCGTATTGGCTGTGCCCTTGCCATGGCGGCCATGGCTGCGGGACTGGCGGTGACGGCGTTCGCCTTCGGGGAATACCATATTTACTACGCATTGCCGCTGTCGGTGTTTGCGCCGTTGGGGATTGCCCCCGTTGCAAAAGCGGCCGGGCGGCTGCCGGCTTTTCCGAAGCTGCGCCGGGGATTGCCTGTGCTGGGGGCTGCCGCAGCGGCGGGCTTCTGCCTGCTGACCTGCCGCAATGTGAACCAGATGCTCCGTCCGGAAAGCGAGCTGCCCCAGTTCCGCTTTGCCGCCCGGATGCAGGCGGATGGCGGCACCGGGCTGCTCAACTACGGCACGCTGGACGGCGGGTTCTACACCGTCACCGGCTGGATGCCGCCCTGCAAGTATTTCTGCGTCACCAACCTGCCGCTGCCCGAACAGCAGGCCCAGCAGGATGCACTGCTGGCGGACGGCGGCGTGACCTACGTGGTGAGCCGGGACGGGTCGCTGGACCAGCGCTTTGGGTACCGGCTGATGGACCAGGCCAGCTATGACGGCGGTGAAGGAATGTCCACCTGGTATCTGTACCGGGTGGCGGACTGACCAGACCCCGAAACTTGCGCTTTTTTGGGGGCTGGGGTATAATAACATGGGCATATTCTTTGCCGGACAAATGCCGGAGAAAGGGCGGTACAGCGCTGTATGGAACAGGTAAGGAGTTTTCTGCACCGGCGCCGGCTGCTGATTGCCTGGCTGGCGGTGGTGGCGGTCTGTATCCTGGCCATCCTTTGGGTGCGCTACGATCTGGCCGAACGTACGGATAATCAGCCGGTGTATCAGATTGTCAACGATGACTATTCCCGCACGGTGGCCATTCCGGCCAGCGGAGGGCTGAAACAGAAAATCCCGGTGCGGCAGAACCAGCGGCTGTACGGCGTGCGGGTGAACATGACCACCTATGACCATGCTTTCGCCACCGGCACCCTGCATGCGGATCTTTTGGCGGCGGACGGCAGCGTACTGGCTCAGGGCAGCATGGATTGCCTGTCCATCCGGGACAACACCTTTGAAACCATCATTTTCTCCGAGCCGTATCTTCCTTTCGCAGACGGCAACCTGACATTGCATCTGTGGTATGAGGGAATGTCCGGCGTGGACCTGGACCTGCCGCTGGGACTTTGGGCCAGCGACGTGCAGGTGGATGACATGGCCCTGACCGATGCCACGGAGGACCTGAATGCCACGGCGGCGCTGCAGTATGTGGTGGATTATTCCGGCAACTGGTCGGCACGGATGCTGCTGGTGCCGGGAATGCTGATCCTTGCCGCTGTGGCGATCTCCTTCTGGCTGCTTTTGGGAAAAAATCCCCGGCCTGCGCTGGCGGTGCTGGCGGCAGGCGGCCTGCTGGGCTGCGCCTTTGCCCTTGTCACCCCGCCTTTGGTGGCGCCGGATGAATACACCCATCTGTCGGTGGCCTACCAGTTTGCCGGACAGCTTCTGGGCCAGCCCACCATTGCCGGGGACGGCAGTGTGCTGGTCCGTGCCTGCGATGCCCCCTACTTCCTCAACCAGACCGGGGACATCGGCATATTCGCCTACAAAACCATGGGTGAGGCCTTCTTCCAGCCCGGCGGCGGAATCCCCGACACCCCCACCGGCATCTTTACCGACATGACAGGCCGTATCTCCTGGCTCTATCTGGGCCAGACCGCCGGCATTGCGCTGGCCCGGCTGCTGGGCCTTGGCTTTTTTGCCATGCTGCTGCTGGGACGCCTGGGAAATCTGCTGGTTTACCTGCTGCTGGCTGCGCTGGCGGTACGGTTGGCGCATCCGGGCCACAAGTGGCTGTTTGCCGCTGCAGCTCTGCTGCCCATGTCGCTGCAACTGGCGGGCAGTCTTTCTGCCGACGCCATGGTGCTGGGCGTGGTGTTCAGCTACACCGCCCTTTGCTTTGCGCTGCGCCAGCGGGCTGGCGCTCCCTGGCAGATCCTGCTGCTGCTGATTCTGGCCGCCTGTGTCGGCCCGGCCAAGGCCATCTATCTGCCGGTGGTGCTGCTCTGCCTGCTGATCCCTGCCGCGCACCTGGATTGGCGGCCTGTTGTACGTGTCGCACCGCTGAAAATTGGCCCGGTGCGGATTGCGGCAAGCAACCTGGTCAAGCTGCTGGCCGTTCTGCTGGCCGGGGGCTGCTGGGTGCAGGCCAACCTCGGTGCCCTACTGTATGCCACCCGGGACGTGGACAGTGTGGGTCTGACCCGCGGCGCCGTTGCCCTGGCAACCGCCGTGGTGGTGCTGGGTGTTGTATATTACAAAGCAAGGCAGCACACGCTGACGCGCCGGATCTTTTACGGCGTGGTCATTGCCGGTGTCGTGATCGGGGTACCGGTGGTGTTTTACAACCTGACCCACATGTGGGGTGGCCTGACGCCGGAGGATCTGGTGAACAGCATCCAGCCCAACGGCGACTCGATCTACACCTTCTCGGCAGGGTACCTCTGCCGCAACCTGGGCGCCGCGGTCAAGCTGCTGCTGCGCTCTGTCCCCGAACAGGGGGCACTGTGGCTGGAAGGTGTGCTTGGCACCGTGCTGGGGGAGCCCATCGTCTATCGGGTGGAGGTCAGCTGGCTGCTGACCATCGGTCTGCTGGCTGCCTTGGCGGCCGCGGCCCTGCCGGCCGAGAGTGACCCCCGCAGCAATCTGCAGCTGTCTGGCCGCAGCCGTCTGGGCATCAGCCTGGTGGCACTTTGCGTGGTGGGGCTGACCTTCTTTACCGCCCTCAACTGGACCCCCATCAACTACACCACCATTTTCGGGGTGCAGGGGCGGTACTGGCTGCCGGTTTTGCCGCTGGTACTGCTGCTGCTCCATGGCAACCGCCGGTGTTTCACCCGCCGTCCGGCGGGACGCGGCGCGGTTTATGCCGTGCTGTGCATCACATCGTTTGTCCTCCTGCAGGGTTACAGCCTGTATGCAACCTGGCAGGTGACGGCATAATAGGGGTGGGAGGCAAGCTTGCCGCCCACACAGCAATTCATCGCAAGAAAGGAAATTTACCCATGACTGTTCAGAGAGATACCATCATTGCCGAGATTCTGCAGAACGATCCCGAGCAGGGCTGCGTGCCCATCTTCCTGTCCACCGGCATGCATTGCCTGGGCTGCCTGGCTGCCCATGGTGAGACCGTTGCCGAGGCCTGCGCCGTTCATGGCGTGGATGTGGACGCCCTGATCGCCCAGCTCAACGACTACTTTGCCAAGAAGCAGTAATCCGCAGCCGCCCTGTCTGGACGCCCGGCTGTCGGCTGCAGCCGCCTATGTGCGGCCCGGCCGCCCGGCGGCGGACATCGGCTGTGATCACGGCAAACTCAGCGCGTGGCTCGCGGGCAGCAAACGCTGCCCGCGTGTTTTTGCATGCGATCTGCGCCCCGGCCCGCTGGCCAAAGCTGAAAAAAACTGCGCGCCCTGGGCGGACGTGGTGGAATGCCGGCTGGGCAGTGGGCTTTCGGTGCTTGCCCCCGGGGAGGCCAGCGAGATCATCATCGCCGGCATGGGGGCGGAGACAATTCTGGAAATCCTGGACGCCGCCCCCTGGGTACGCAGCCCGGAATATAACCTGATTCTGGTGCCGGCCACCAAGCACAGCCTGCTTCGGCTGGGGCTGGCCCGCCGGGGTTTTGCGCTGGCGGGGGAGACCCTCTGTCAGGCGGCGGGGCGCTGGTATACCGTCATCAATGCCAGGTTTGACGGACAGGCCCGCACCCCCGATGCCTGGTTCTGCCTGACCGGGTTGACAGAGGACCAGCCGGGCTTTGGAGGCTATCTGGCCCAGCAGCGCCCCAAGGTGGAAAAGTACCGCCGGGGCCTGACGCCCGGCCCTGAGGCCGACGCGGTGGACCAACTGCTGCGCAGGCTGGAAACGCTGCCGTAAGCGGACACTGTCCGGTGGAAAACAATGCAACAGAAATACTGGATGGGAGGTATTTTTATGATCGTAACCGTACAGGACGTGCTGGCCGAGATGCGCCGTATCGCCCCGCCTGAACTGGCCCAGAGCTGGGATAACGTCGGACTGCTGGTGGATGCGGGCCGTCCGGTCAGCGGGATTCTCACCGCGCTGGACATCACCCCTGCCGTGGTATCGGAGGCTGATGTCCTGGGCTGCGAACTGATTGTCTCCCACCATCCGGTGATTTTTCAGCCGCTCAAATCCCTGTCGGTCAAGGACGTGCCCGGCATGCTGATGCACAAGGGTATTTCCGCCATCTGCATGCACACCAATCTGGATGCCGCCGAGGGCGGTGTCAATGATACGCTGGCCGACATTCTGGGCATCCGGGACACCCAGGTGTTTGCCGACGGCTGCGGGCGGATCGGCATGGTGGACGAGACCACCGCCGCCCACCTGGCCAAGCTCTGCCAGACCACGCTGGGCCCCGGCGTCCATTACGTGGAGGCGGATCATCCGGTCACCCGGGTGGCGGAGGTCAGCGGTGGCGGCGGCAGCTACTGGCAGGAGGCGCTGGAGCTGGGTGCCGACTGCCTGGTCACCGGCGAGGCCAGCCATCATGTGGCCTGCGATGCCAAACGCTGCGGCATCGGCCTGGTGGTGGCGGGACACTGGGGCACCGAGCATCCCATTGCCGCGGTGCTGAAAAACCGCCTGGCCCAGGCGTTCCCGGACCTGAAGGTGGAATCCGCCGAGACCGACCGGGACCCGTATACCTATTTTTAAGTTCCGAATCCAACGAGAGGGGGAATCCCCATGGCGCTTGACGCCGCAACGCTGGCACTGGTGACGGCGGAACTGAACAGCCGCCTGCTGGATGCCCGCATTGACAAAATCTTTGAGCCCACCCGGGACGAGGTACTGCTGCTTCTGCGCAGCCGCACCGAAACTTTCCGGTTGCTGCTCTCGGCCCGCAGCGGTTCCGCCCGGGTCTGCCTGACCAACGAAAGCTTTGAAAATCCCACCACCCCGCCGGGATTCTGCATGCTGCTGCGCAAGCACCTGACCGGCGGCCGGCTGGTAGGGCTGCACATGGAACCGGGGGACCGCATCGTCTATTTTGACTTCCGCTGCACCAACGAGATGGGGGACCTGGTGGTCAACACCATGGCCGCCGAACTGATGGGCCGGTATTCCAACCTGGTTCTGGTACAGAACGGAAAGATCATTGATGCCCTCAAGCGGGTGGACTTTGAGGACAGCGAGATCCGTCAGCTGCTGCCCGGCCTGCCCTACACGCTGCCGCCCAAACCCGGCAAGCCGGATTTCCTTGCGGTATCGGGCGCTCAGGCGGTGTCGCTGGCCTGCCGTCGGGACCTGCCCCCGGCGGATGCCCTGACCAAGAGCATCGGCGGCGTCGGCCCTGTGGTGATGCGGGAAATCGCCTGGCGGGCCTTCGGCGGTGAGACTGCCCTGCTGGCCAATGAGCTGGACGAGATGCAGAAAAACGCCCTGGCCGCTGCCTACGATGCCCTGAAAGAACAGCACGCCGCCGGCGGCACCCCCGCTGCGGTGCGGCTGCCCCGGGCGGACGGTACCGAAAAGCCCACCGAGTTCAGCTTTTTTGTGCCGCAGCAGTACGGTTCCACGGCAAAGATCAGTACCTATCCCACCTACAGCGAGATGCTGGAGGACTACTACGCCACCAAGGACCGGGCCGAGCGTCTGCGCCAGAAGAGCCGCGAGCTCTACAAGGCGGTGCACAACATGCACGAGCGTGCGGTGCGCAAGCAGGCTGCCCGCCGGGAGGAGCAGGCCGCCAGCACCAAGGCGGACCGGCTGCGCCTGTACGGCGAGTTGCTGCAGGCCAACCAGTGGGCGGTGCACAAGGGAGACCGGCAGGTCACGGTGCAGAATTACTATACCGGCGAGGATGTGACCATTCCGCTGGACCCGCGTCTTGGCCCCAACGAGAACGCCCAGAAATACTTCAAGGATTACAAGAAAAAGCAGACCGCCGGTGAGATGCTGAAAAAGCTGCTGGTGGAGGGCGAGGCTGAGATCGAGTATCTGGGCACCGTCCTCTACGAGGTGGAGAGCGCCCCCGGCGAGGCGGCACTCAACGAGATCCGCGCCGAGCTGAAAAGTCAGGGCTACCTGAAATACTACAAGCAGCGGGACAAGCGGCAGAAACCGGCCGACTTCCTGCGCTACCGGTCCAGTGACGGGTTCGAGATTCTGGTGGGCCGCAACAATACCCAGAACGACAAGCTGACGCTGCACACCGCCCGGGGCAAGGACCTGTGGTTCCATGTGCAGAAAGCCCCCGGCAGCCACACGGTGGTGCTGAGCGGGGGACAGGACATCCCCGACACCACCCGGCAGGAGGCTGCCGAGCTGGCGGTGCTGCACTCCAGCCAGAACGGCGGTGCCAAGGTCCCGGTGGATACCACCGAGGTCAAAAACATCTGGAAGGCCAACGGCGCCAAACCCGGCATGGTGCTGTATGAGGTGTATACCACCGTCTACGTCACCCCCCGCCCGGGGCTGGAAGACCAGCTGCGCAAAAATGCAGCCGACTTCCCCAAAAAGAAAAATTGAATCCGGCTGCGGCACTTGCCGAATGGAAGCACCGCCTGCCGGATCGTCTGAAAAACAGTCTGACGGATAAGGCGCGAGTGACATAAGAAAACAAAGGTTCTGCAAGAACTGCGAAGCATCGCAAAATCGCTGCAAGGCGGCAGATGCAAGGCAGAGGGCTGCAGCACTCCTTGGTGGAATGCAAAGCCCGATAACGCGGCAGATGCCGTATTGCAGACAGAATTTTGCGGCTTTGTTTTCTTATGGAACCGCGCAGAAGCCCGGCGGGCTGTTTTGCTTTGTCCGGCAACCGCCCGGCAAACGAACAGGAAATCCAGTTGTGAAAAGATTGATAAACCATTGACAAAGTTGTCACCAGGGTGTATGCTGTGGAAAATTTAGAAATTCTTCTAAATTTTCCCTGACTCTGCCCGCGACGTCCGCATCGGCCGCCGGGGTACAGACCAACTGGACGGCCCGGCCAACTCCGGGCCAGGGAGGGATCTATATGCTTTCCATCAACCATTTCTCCAAACAGTATGCCCCCGGGCGCTATGCCGTGCAGGACCTGACGCTGCAGGTTGCCCCCGGCGAGATCTGCGGCTTTCTGGGCCACAACGGCGCCGGCAAGTCCACCACCCTCCGCGCTGTGGCGGGGGTGCTGGATTTCACCGAGGGGGATATCACCATCGACGGGCACTCCATCCGCACCGAACCGGTGGCGGCCAAACAGGCGATGGCCTTCTTGCCGGACAACCCGGATCTGTATGACTTCCTCACCGGCATCCAGTATCTGAATTTTGTTGCCGACATCTGTGCCGTCCCGGCGGATGTGCGGACCGCCCGCATCCAGGAGTTTGCCGGGGCCTTTGCCCTGACCGGAGACCTGGGCAGCCCCATCGGCAGTTACAGCCACGGCATGAAACAGAAACTTGCCCTGATTTCGGCCCTGATCCGGCGCCCCAGGCTGCTTTTGCTGGACGAACCCTTTGTGGGCCTGGACCCCAACGCGGCCTATACCCTCAAGCAGATGCTGCACCAGCTCTGCCGGGAAGGCGGCGCGGTGTTTTTCTCCACCCACGTGCTGGAGGTGGCGGAAAAGCTCTGCGACAAGCTGGCCATTCTGAAAAACGGCCGCCTGATTGAGGCGGGTCCCACCGCCGAGATTGTGGGCAAACGCAACCTGGAGGAGGTCTTTCTCCAGCTGGAGCGGGAGGAGGCGGCACAATGAAAGCCTTTGCTGCACTGCTGCGGGTCAGCATGACCGCGTTGCTCAAATCCATCTCTCCCGGCAAGGCCGGGGTGGCGGTGTCGGTGGGACTGATGGCGGGTCTGTCGGTGCTGATGTCCCTGATGTTCGGCGGTATCCTGACGGTGGCGCTGGCCCCGCTGGGGGCACTGGATCTGGTGCCGGGGTTTTTGTGTGTCATGGCGGCGGCGATGGCATTCCTGTTCACCGCCTTCGGGGCAGGGGGACTGCTGTTCGGCGGCAAGGACAATGACCTGCTTCTGGCGCTGCCCATCCCGGACTGGATGCTGCTCACCACCCGGCTGCTGGCGGTCTACCTGGAAAACCTGCTGAACTTTGCCCTGACACTGCTGCCCGGCATGATTTTTTACTGCGCTGCCAAAGGCAGCCCGGTGGGATTCCTGCTGGCTGTTCCGGTGGCGGTGTTCGGCACACTGATCCCCACCCTGCTGGCGTCGCTGGTGGGTTGGGCCGTCACCTGGATCGCCAGCCACACCCGCCACAATGCCTTGCTGGCCAATCTGGGATACGGACTGGTGATTCTGGGCAGCTTTGGCTTCTCGCTGGCCATCAACGTGTCCACCCGCACCGGCATGATGGAGGGGGACGCCATGGCCGAGGGACTGGGCGCTGCCTTCCGGGGTCCGCTGTGGCTGTTCGGGCGGATGGGGGCCGCCTGCGCCGGGGACCTGGCAGCTATGGCGGTCACGCTTCTTTGCAGTATCCTGCCGGCTGTGCTGTTTGTCCTGCTGCTGCGGGGCAGTTACCGGCATCTGCTCACCCGGATGGGCGCACGTGCTGCCCGGCGGAAATACCGTATGACCGCCCAGCGCAGTGCCTCCCCCATGAGGGCGCTGCTGCGCAAGGAATCCATCCGCTTTTTCCATACCCCCATCTATCTGTTCAACACCGGCTTTGGCCTGATTCTGCTGGTGGCGGCGGTGGCGGCAATCTGCTGGAAACGGGATGCCGTCCTCAGTCTGCTGGCACAGGAGATGGAGATTCCCCTTTCTTCGGGCAGTCTGTACGGGGCGCTGGCCGGCACCGTCTGCTTCCTGCTGGCCACCGTATGCACCTCCAGCGTATCGCTCAGCCTGGAGGGCCGCAGCCTCTGGATTCTCAAATCCTTGCCGGTTCCGGCGACACAGATTCTCCGGGCAAAGGTTTGCTTCAATCTGCTGGTGGGCTGGCCGCTCACCGCCCTCTGCATTGTGGTGCTTTGGGGAATGCTGGGCTTCACGCCGCTGCAGGGCATTGCACTGCTTGCCTGCAGTGCGGCGCTGGCCTGGTTTGTCTCGCTGCTGGGGGCAGTTGCCAATCTGAGCTTTCCGCGGCTGGATGCGGCCAATGATACCGTCATCTGCAAACAGTCCTTGTCGGCGGTGATCGGTATCTTCGGCGGCATGGTGCTGGTAGGGGTCGGCATCGGGCTCTGTCTGGCTCTGCAATCCCTGCTGGGAACGGAGGCTTATCTGCTGATCTGTGCCGTGCTGCTGGCGGGACTCAGCCTGCTGCTGGACCGCTGGCTCTGCACCGCGGGAGCCCGGCGACTGTCGTCGCTGGGGTGAAATTCGTCCGACGTTCATCTGCTTTGTAAAAGGTTCCGGGACCGGGTCCCGGAGCCTTTTTTTGTCGGAACGGATATGATATGATGAAGACAGAAACAGGGCACTGCGACAACACCCCAATATTGAATAGGAAGAAGGGAGGAACTTTCCATGAAACGAGAGATCGCTTTCCTGACGGCAATGGCCTTGACGGGCACGTTGCTGGCGGGGTGCGGATGGCTGCCGGACAGCACAACTCCGACAGCGACAGAGACGCCGCCCGCCGCCACTGCATCGCCGGAAAATCCCGCTTCCCCCACCGAAGTGCCGGACCCCACCCCGGAACCTGCCTCCACCCCCGACCCTGATGTGCTGGACTATGACGAGATCCGCAATGTTTCAGTCTACGGAACCACACCCAGCACCCAGCTGGAGGGCTACTTTACCGTTTCCAAGGACGGCAAGTGGGGGCTGATCCGGGCCGACGGTACCGAGCTGCTTGCCTGCCGGGCGGATACTCCGGTGGAGCTCTGCACTCCGGAAGGGCACTGGATCTGGAGCGTCTCCGGCATGAGCTGGGAGGAGCAGGACGCCCTTTCCGCCCAGCTGGCGGCAGAGGGGGAGAACGGCATCTGCCCCGGCCACGGCGGCGGGGCGCTGTACTTCTTCTATGACCTGGATGCACCGGGGCGGGACATGACAGCCTTTGATACCGGCGCGCTGCGGGCCTATGTCTCCTCCGATGGCCCCGGGGATATTGTGGAAATCACCGACGAGATGTGGAACAAATACGGGGACCTGCTGCCGGTTTACGACGCCCACGAGGAGGGCGGCGACGGGGACCCGGTCTATCCCTCCGACCCGGTGCCCGGTATGCGGGGCGACGGCAGACAGGTGGTGCACTATTATGCCAGCCGGGAGGGCTGGGCATTGCTGACGCCGGATGTGCAGGTGGCGGGCTTCTTTTTTGATGAACTGATGGCGCCGGTGCAGCTGACCGGCGGCAAGTGGGCCTATCTCGGCCGGGACAGCCAGGAGCCGGTCACCGAAGGAATCTATGATCCCACCTGCGATACGGTGCGGGATGCCACCACCGGCCTTTCCGGCACCGAGCCGCTCTATGCCGCCCACCTGCAAAACGGCTACGCTGCTGTGCGCCAGGGAAGCGCCTGGGGCCTGCTGGGACCGGACGGCACCGAAGTCATCCCCTGCGAAAAGGCCGGCGTGGCCTGGGAGGGCACCACCCTCTGGGTCAAGGAGGCCGACGGATGGCATCAGGGTCAGCTGCCGGATGCCGGCTGAAATGGGCCAAAAGTCATACTTCGTCAATTCTACCAGTTTTCCCCTGCCGCAAGGGATCTTTTTCTCCCGGCAGGGGCTTTTCTTTTGCCCTGAGGTGTGATATGATACCTCTCGGCGTGAAAAACCGTGAAAAATTGCCGCCGCGCCGCGGAAAAATGGACAAAACGCGAACGTTCTGCACAAAACGCTCCAAACCGTCCATCCGATGCTGTCAAGTATGCGCAACGTAAAATTTTTTCAAAAAAATTTTGCTAAAATGCGAAAAAACACTTGCAACACCGGGCTGCGTGTGGTAATATAATACACGGCTGCGAACGGCTTGTGAAGAACATCCGTTCAACACAAGCCACGATATGCGTTGATGCGGGAGGTTGCCGTGCGATGAGCACGGGTTTTTCCGCGGAGTATGTCCGATCTTAGAACCGGGCGAAAGAATTACGAATGCGAAGGGATATGTACGCTGCTGCATTCTGCGGCACGGACCAATGTCCAATCAGCTTTGCGGAGATTCGTTCCGGGAGAACTGCGTGTGCGGTTCACCGGTTTTTCTCATGCAAAGGGGTTGAACACCCGGTAGCGTGTGTAGTTTATCGGCTCGCCTAAGGCAAACAAATTTCAGGAGGCGAATGCAATGGCAGTCAAAGAGAAAATCAGAATCCGTCTGAAGAGCTACGATGCATCCCTGATCGATGCGGCTGCGGCCAAGATCGTGGAGACCGCTAAGCGCACTGGCGCTCGCGTTTCCGGCCCGATCCCCCTGCCCACCGACAAGGAAGTGGTCACGATCCTGCGTGCTGTCCACAAGTACAAGGACAGCCGTGAGCAGTTCGAGTCCCGCACCCACAAGCGTCTGATCGACATTCTGAAGCCGTCCAACAAGACGGTCGAGGCTCTC
>CAJFMB010000007.1 GCA_904390925.1 uncultured Subdoligranulum sp. | reverse complement strand
TGGCGCAGCCCAAAATCATGTTGGTGCGCAGGATGCCGGCGGTCTCCGGCTGGCGGGCCATGCCCTCCAGTGCCTTGCCCACCGCGTGGCCTTCGCCGACGGCCGGGCCGATGGCGCCCAGGCCCATGCAGATGCCGGCGCCGATGGCGCAGGCGGCGCGTACAATCGCTTCTTCCATAATGTTCCTCCTGTGGGGTTTTGGTTGGTTTTGTGAAAATAGAGCCAGAAACATTGCGCTGCAATGTATAAAACAGAATTCAGGATTGATCGGAATCAGCCGGTTCCGGCGGCGGGCAGCTGTTGCCCACATACACCATGGTCAGCAGGCTGAACACCAGTGCCTGCACACCGCCGGAAAAGACATCAAAATACAAGCTCAGGATGCCCGGAACACCCAGTTCCAGGTAAGGCACCCCCGACAGGCCCAGCAATGCCAGTCCGCCGGTGGCGGCAAACAGGATGCCGACAATCTTGCGGCCCAGCTTTTTGACACGGAAGCCCCAGACAAGCAGGGCCAGCCCCACGGCCAGAAAGACCGCAGCCGCCACCGGCTTGCTGCCCACCGCCCCCAGCACCATGGCGGAGAGGGCCGCCAGCGCCGAGTAAAGCAGACTGGTGAGCACACCGCCGCCGGAAATGTTGCCGAAGTGACGGAAGGCCATGGAGATCGGCTGAGCGATTTCCGAGACAATGTTCATGGGCAGCATGACCGGAACCGGGTCGGCAAAGCCTTTCAGCCAGCCGAAAAAGCCGTTGGCCCGGATACCGCAGCCCCAGCAGAGCAGGCTGGTCATGATGGCCCAGGTGAAGGTGGTGGACAGGTCGGCGGTGGCAGAGCGGAGAATGCCGGTCATGCCAATGAGAGAGCCGCCCAGCGAGGAGAGGAACAGCGCACCGATGTAGGGCGTCCAGTAAAGGTTGTGCGCCCCCATGGTGTCCCGCACCATGTCATAGAGCATGCTCACCCCTTTTTCCACCAGTACCTGCCGCCGGGAAGGACGTTTTTGCAGATTGCGGCCCAAAATGATCCCCGCCGTACACAGCAATACCATCACCACAAAGGAGGAGACCGCAGTCTGGGTAATGGGAATGCCGCCCAACAGCGGAATGGTAAAGTAGATTTTGGGGCCATTCACGGC
This sequence comes from uncultured Subdoligranulum sp., assembly GCA_904390925.1. Lineage (GTDB taxonomy): Bacteria > Bacillota > Clostridia > Oscillospirales > Ruminococcaceae > Gemmiger. The sequence goes on along the minus strand of CAJFMB010000007.1, from coordinate 54,070 downwards.
GTGTCATCCCCCTTTCCGGGCAAGAACAGGTCAATGCACTTGAGCGCGACCTGTGCCACCAGCAGCGGGATCAGGGTTGCCAACGGGTCACAGATCTGTGCTTTGAACAGCAGAATCAGCACCACCGCAAGAATCAGCAGACGGATACCCGCCGATGCCTGAATGGCAAGCTGCAGGCCGGAGGCATTGTTCTTCTCGCTGGCACGGTCGATGGCGCGGGAGACCGTGATGGACAAAAACACAAAATGGGCAATCGCAATGCCGCCGCCGAGCAGTCCCCCGATCAGAACTTTGCTGCTGAAAAGCCCTATCAGGGCATATATGCCAAGCATGACTGCCACACAGACAGCCACGATCACTGCCAGGCGAAGCACCTGGCCCAGCATTTCACGATACTTTTCCATGGGTGTTTTCCCCTCTTTTCAGTATGCCACAGCGGTTCTGGAACCAGACAGCCGGTTTTTCAGGCCTCTGCCTTTCAGTGCCGGTTGAAACAGTCACTTCGGTCGGAGCTTTGTTTCTGCGCTGCAGCTCCCTGGCGGTCCATCAGCCGGATGGAGGTGATCAGTCCGCCCACGGCGCCCAGCAGCCCCAGCACTACACCGACCGCCACCACCCATCCCCCCAGGGCAAACCGGTCCTTCAGCCAGACGGACAGCAGGATGCACCCGGTCAGCGGGGCGGCAATGGAAAACCCGAACTGCGTCATCCAGGCCAGAAGGCTGGCGGAATGCAAAAAATCCTTCATGGGCAGCGGTTCTCCTTGTGCGTTGTCGGTCAGAATGTCCAAAACTTAGGTTTAGTATAGCGCACTCCACAGCAATTTTCAATATATCTTTTTCTCTTGATTGTTTTCAATATATCTTTTTCTCTTGATTGTTTTTATTTTATGCAATTTGCCGTCATCCTCCGTCGTTTTCCAGCGAATGCAGCCCTCTTTTCAACCAAAAACGGCAGCGCCGCAGACAAACATCCGCGGCGCTGCCGGATTTGATGGTTTTATAAAGGGAAAGGATTCAGACAGATTCCGGCGGTTGTGGTACAGGAGACTCAGCGGCCAGTTTTGCCCGCCGTTTTTCCACCCGGAAGACCCCGGCCAGGCCGATGGCCACCAGGGCCAGGCCGCACACCATGCACAGGGTCAGTGCCGCGCCGACAGGCAGCATCTGCGAAAGAGCTGTGAGTGCCAGGGAGGAGAAAGCACTGCAGCAGTTGTTGGCAATGTGGGCCAGCGCCGGATACAGAATCCGCCCGGTGCGCCAGAGCAGCAAGGCAGTCCAGATTCCCAGCAAAAAGGCGTGGGTGCCCTGCTGCCAGTTCAGATGGATCACCGCAAAGGCCAGCGCAGAAAGCCCCGCCGCCAGCCAGAAAGGCATCCGCCGACGGTAGGATTCCAGCAGAATGCCACGGAAGATATATTCCTCCAGAATCGGCGCCGCCACCGCAATGCCCAGCACCACCAGCGGGGTGGAGAGCATTTCCACCGCCTGTTCGTCAAAGGCCGGCGGCTGGAACAGCAGAAGAAGATACACAATGGTCACTGCACAAAGGCTGTGTCCCACACCCACCAGCAGCGAAAAGAAGCACTGCAGGGGGCTGACTGGCTTTTTCTCGTCGGCGCCGGGCACTGTGCCGCGGCGCAGGAAAATCAGTCCCACAATGGCGCCGATCAGCGAAATCAGGTACAGCCAGTCCCCCACCAGTATGGTGACCGAGAGGAACAGATAGGCAAGCGCCAGCAGGGTAGCCAGCAGCGGACTGATTGGTTTTTTCATGGCGGACTCCTTATCTCCGGCAGGGCCGAAACAAAAAGGAGGGCCGCCGCACAATTGCGGCAGCCCTCCCGGTCATTGCTGATACTGGGATTGGGACGGTCCTTCCGCCTTGCCGGTATATGCCTGTCTGTCCCGCTCATTCAGGGCTTCCCGCACACCGTTGCGCACGGCGATCTTGACCAGGTAATACAGCCCAAGCACCACAGCGGCACAAAAGGCCAGTGTGATCAAAAGCGAAACGATTGGCCACAGCATGGCGGACTCCTCTCAGCAGGGCGTCAGGCCAGAATCGGCTTGACGGCAGCGGCCAGTTCGTCCTTCTTGGCCTGTGCCTCGGCCAGGTCCTTGCCCAGCGTGGTGAAGTAGGTCTTGATCTTCGGCTCGGTGCCGGAAGGACGAACCACAACGGTGGAGCCGCTTTCCAGCGTGTAGATCAGCACATTAGCGGCGGGCAGGCCGGTCTCCTCCGGCTTCTCGTAGTCCACAACCTTGATGACCTTGTCGCCGGCGAAATCCTTCGGCGGGTTGGTGCGCAGTTCGGACATGATGCCGGCCATCTTGTCCATGCCGGACAGGCCGGGAAACTCAAAGCTGTCCACCTTGTTCAGATAACGGCCGTACTGGGCATAGATGCGCTCCAGCTCTTCCTTGATGGAGCTGCCCTTGCTGCGGTAGTAAGCAGCCATCTCGCAGATCAGCATGCTGCCGATGATGGCGTCCTTGTCGCGGACGTAGGGACCAGCCAGGTAGCCGTAGCTCTCCTCGAAGCCGAAGATGAAGCGGTCCACCTGACCTGCCGCTTCCAGCTTGGCGATCTGGTCGCCGATCCACTTGAAGCCGGTCAGCACATTGCGGCACTCGACACCGTAATGGGCAGCGACCTTGTCAGCCAGCGGGGTGGAAACAATGGACTTGCACATGACAGGGTCCTTGGGCATGGTACCCTGCTCGATGCGGCCGGCGCAGATGTAGTCCAGCAGCAGTACGCCAACCTCGTTGCCGGTCAGCAGCTCATAGCTGCCGTCCTTGCACTTGACGGCAATGCCCACACGGTCGGCATCCGGGTCGGTGGCCAGCATCAGGTCGGCGCCGTCCTTCTCGGCCAGTTCCAGGCCCAGGCGCAGTGCCTCAAAGATTTCGGGGTTGGGATAGGGGCAGGTGGGGAAGTTGCCGTCCGGGTTCTTCTGCTCGGGCACGATGGTGATGTCGGAGATGCCGATCTCACCCAGAACCGTGGTGACGGGCACCAGGCCGCTGCCGTTCAGCGGGCTGTAGACCAGCTTCAGGCCGGCAGTCTTGCAGATGCCGGGACGGATGGAGCGGGCTTCGATGGCGTCATACAGCGCACGGATGCAGTCGTCGCCCACATACTCGATCAGGCCCTTCTCCATGCCTTCTGCAAAGGGCATGGTCTTGGCGCCGGTCAGGATGTCGGTCTTCTGGATCTCGGCATAGACCACATCGGCAGCCTCGTCGGTCATCTGGCAGCCGTCCGGGCCGTAGGCCTTGTAGCCGTTGTACTTGGCCGGGTTGTGGCTGGCGGTGACCATGATGCCGGCATTGCATTTGTAATACCGGGTGGCAAAGGAAAGCGCAGGCACAGGCATCAGATGTTCGTAAATGCGGACATGGATGTCGTTGGCGGCCAGAACCTCGGCAGCAGTGCGGGCAAACAGATCGCTCTTGATGCGGCTGTCGTAGCTGATGGCAACCGTCTGGCTGCCGCCCTGGGTCTTGACCCAGTTGGCCAGGCCCTGGGTGGCCTGACGCACCACATAGACGTTCATGCGGTTGGTGCCGGCACCGATAACGCCGCGCAGACCTGCCGTGCCGAATTTCAGTGCGACCGCAAACCGGTCCTGGATGGCCGCGTCATCGTCGCGGACGCTTTCCAGTTCGGGCTTCAGATCAGGATCGTCGAGATCGGCGGCAAGCCATCTCTCATACATGTCTTTATACATTTGTAACACCTTCGCTTTCCAAGTTGTGATTATTTCTGTTAAAAATCACTGTTACAGATACAATATACCAAGGTTAGCTAACATTGTCAATCGAAAAGGAGAAAAGAGCAACTTTTCCTGCGTTTTCTCCCGGGTTTGCGCGCGCAACCCTTGTGCAGCGGGTTGACGGGCGGTATACTTGTTACAAAAAAGCAATTGCCGCAGCAGGAAAGTATGTGTTTGCATCGGGGAAGGAGCGTGTTCGGATGTTCGCCAGGGTGATGAGTTTCGGGGTCAGCGGACTGCAGGGCTACGCGGTGGGCGTGGAGGTGGACACCTCCGGCGGGCTGCCGCAGTTTGCCATTGTGGGGCTGCCGGATTCCGCCGTGAAGGAAAGTTCCGAGCGGGTGCGCAGCGCCGTGAAAAACCTGAAATATCCCTGGCCGTCCAGCCGCATCACCGTCAACCTGTCCCCCGCCGACGTGCGCAAGACCGGGCCGGTGTACGACCTTCCGATCCTGCTGGGGATTCTTTCCGCCGAGGGCACCCTGCCGGCGCCGGGGCCGCAGCAGGCCTTTGTGGGTGAATTGAGCCTGGACGGCACGCTGCGCCCGGTGGCGGGGGTTCTGCCCATGGCGCTGGCCGCCGTGCGCTGCGGCGTGCGGGAATTGTTTGTCCCGGCGGAAAACGCCGAGGAAGCCGCCGCGGTGGAGGGCATAACGGTCTACGGGGCCCGCACTGCCCGCCAGGTGGCGGCCCACCTGACGAAGGAGGTTCCCCTCTCCCCCACGCTGCGGGCGGAGTACACCGCCGAAGGCGAATGGCACGGGCCCGATTTTGCTGACGTGCGCGGTCAGGAGGAAGCCCGCCGGGCGCTGGAGGTTGCGGCTGCCGGGGGACATAATATTCTGCTGGTCGGCCCTCCGGGCACCGGCAAGAGCATGCTGGCCAAGCGGCTGCCGGGGATTCTTCCGCCGCTGAGCTACGAGGAGGCACTGGAGACCACCGCCATCTACTCAGTGGCGGGACTGTTGCCGGGCGGCGGGTTGCTGAAGGTCCGGCCGTTCCGCAGTCCCCACCACACCACCAGTGCCACAGCCATTTCCGGCGGCGGGTCGGTGCCCCGTCCCGGCGAGGTGAGTCTGGCCCACAACGGGGTACTGTTTCTGGACGAGCTGCCGGAGTTTTCCCGGGAGGCGCTGGAAGCCCTGCGCCAGCCGCTGGAGGACCGGATGGTCACCGTCAGCCGGGTGCACGGCAGTGCGGCGTTTCCCTGCCGGTTCATGCTGGCTGCCGCCATGAATCCCTGCAAGTGCGGGTATCTGGGGCATCCCACCCATCCCTGCAGCTGCACCCCCGCCATGATCGACCAGTACCGGCACCGGATTTCGGGGCCGCTGCTGGATCGGATTGACCTGCACATCGGGGTGCAGCCGGTGGAATACGAAAAGCTGGCGTCGGAGCAGGGCGGCGAGCCCACCGCCGACATCCGTACCCGGGTGGTGGAGGCAAGGCGCATCCAGGCAAAGCGCTACGCGGGGCTGGGGGTCCGGTGCAATGCCGACCTGCCGGGCAATCTGCTGCGGCGATATTGCCGGATGGATGCGGGTGCCGAGCAGCTGCTGCGCGGAGCGTTTGAGCGCCTGGGATACAGCGCCCGTGCTTACGACCGGATTCTGCGGGTGGCAAGGACCATTGCCGACCTGGACCACAGTGAGATCATCACAGCGGTGCATCTGTCGGAGGTATTGCAGTACCGGTCAATGGACCGCAAATACATGAAATAAAAGGAGATTTTTCATTTTGAACGAAAATCCATTGGAGATCACCCTGATCCACGCCGAAACCCCACCGCAGCTGGCGGCCTGTCTGGCCGTGCGGCGGGCGGTGTTCACGGCGGAGCGGGGCATTCCTGCCGCCATTGAACAGGATGAGCACGACTGTCTGGAGGCAGGGTACGACCATTTTCTGGCCCGGGTCGGCCAGGAGGAAGCCGCCGCACTGCGCTGCCACCGGGAGGGCGGCAATGTTGTATTGCAGCGGTTCTGTGTGCTGGCTGCGTTTCGCCGTCATGGCGTCGGCCGGGCGGTACTGGCACAACTGGAACGGCAGTATGCCGGGCAGGCTGACCGCCTGGTGCTGGATGCCAAATGCGAGGCGGAAGGGTTTTACACCGCCTGCGGATACCGTACCGTGTCCGGCGTGTTTGAGGAGGCTGGCGTGAAACATGTACGAATGGAGAAATTGCTGTAATGTTGGATCAAAAGGGATTTGACCTGTGGGCCGACGGTTACGACGCAAGCGTCGGTTTGAGCGAGGAGACGGGCACCTACCCCTTTGCCGGGTACCGAGCGGTGCTGAATGAAATTTACAACCGGGTTCTTGCCGGGCCCCATGAAAATGTGCTGGATATCGGATTCGGCACCGCAGTGCTGACCGCCCGGTTGTATTCACAGGGCTGCAAAATCTTCGGGCAGGACTTTTCCGCCAGAATGATCGACACCGCCCGCCGCAAAATGCCGGATGCCCGGCTGTACCAGGGGGACTTCACCGCCGGTCTGGTGCCGGAGCTGCTGTCCAACCACTACGATGCCATTGTTGCCACCTATTCGCTGCATCATCTGGACGACGGGCGGAAAGTGGAATTTCTCCGGCAACTGCAGACACTGCTGCATCCCGGCGGCCGCATCCTGGTCGGGGATGTGGCCTTTGAGACCCGGACCGAGCTGGACCGCTGCCGTACCGAAAGCGGCCCGCTCTGGGACCCGGATGAAATCTACTTTGTGGCACAGGCGCTGCGGCCCTCGCTGCCCGGTCTGACCTTCACTCCCCTGTCCCACTGCGCGGGAGTGTTGGAACTGGATGCCTGACATCCAGCCATAACCGCAAAGCAAACAAGGAAGGCGTACCGCCCGGTCGGGCGGTACGCCTTCCTTTTATAATGGGGTGGATTTTTTCCCGCGCCAGTAGGCCAGCCGCGGGCTGCCGTTGTCGGTGTAAATGATGCCGCAGCGCACAAAACCGCTGCTTTGCAGCAGATGCTGCATCACATGGTTGTCGGCGTGGGTGTCGGCCCGCAGGGTATCCGCCCGCTGTCCGCACCAGTCGATACAAAAGCGCCCCACCCCCGGCATCCGGCCCGCGGAGGCCAGCCGGTGTATGGTGGCATAGGAGGCATCGTCCGGCCATCCGCCGTTTTCAATCACCGCATAGGTGGGATCGGCGCCGAAGATCAGGCAGAAAGTCCCCTGGATGGCGCCGTCCGCCTCACAGACGTAGCAGACGCCCCGGGCAATCTGGTCCGCCATCAGCGCCTCACCGGGATAGCTGGCCGGCCACTGGCCGGGGTTGCCGTGCTCTGCCATAAACCGGCGGGCACCGGCAAGAATTTCCATCAGCTGCGGCAGGTCGGCGGCTGTGGCGGGACGGATCTGCATGGGTATTTCTCCTTTGGAAACAGTTGCGGGGAAAACGGGCCCCCAGCCGCGCCACGGCCGGGGGCCCGAATTTCTGTAAAAAATCGATACGGGGTTTACACGCCGGATGCGCCGTAGTTCTTCAGCACACGGGCGGAGGGATCATCCACGTCGCAGCCGGGCCATGCACGGTTGGGCATCCAGAAGTCCACAATCATTTCGCCCTGGCCGGGATAGTACTTTTCAAACAGTTCCCGGTAGAGCAGGCTCTCCTTGGTGAAGGGGCGGCCATGGGTGTACTTGCCGGCCTTCTCGGCAAATTCGGCGTCGGTGTACTGGGCCTCGGCGTACTCCTTCAGGTCATCCACCATCGAATGGCCCACTGCGTCGGAGAAGGCGGCCTTCTCACGCCAGAGGATGCTCTCGGGCAGCCAGTCGCCCTCAAAGGCCTTGCGCAGCAGATATTTGCCCTTGCCGTAGGTGTTCACCTTGCGGGCCGGGTCGATGGACATGACGTACCGCACAAAATCCAGGTCGCCGAAGGGCACGCGGGCCTCCAGGCTGTTGACGCTGATGGAGCGGTCGGCACGCAGCACGTCGTACATATACAGTTCGCGGATACGCTTCTGGCTCTCGGCCTGGAAAGCGGCCGGGCTGGGGGCAAAGTCGGTGTACTTGTAGCCGAACAGCTCGTCGGAAATCTCGCCGGTGAGCAGCACCCGGATGTCGGTGTGCTCATGGATATACTTGCAGACCAGGTACATGCCCACCGAAGCGCGGATGGTGGTGATGTCCCAGGTGCCCAGCATGGCCACCACTTCCTCCAGGGCGTTGACCACGGTATCCCGGTCGATGATGACCTCGGTGTGGTCGGCGTGGAGGTAGTCCGCCACCTGACGGGCATATTTCAGGTCAATCGCGTCCACGTCCATGCCGATGGCAAAGGTGCGGATGGGCTTGTGCAGCTGGCGGGCGGCGATGGCACACACCAGGCTGGAATCCAGACCGCCGGAGAGAAGAAACCCAAGCGGGGCGTCGGCATCCAGCCGCTTGTCCACGCCGGCCACCAGCTTTTCCCGGATGTTTTTCAGGATGGTGTCCATGTCATCGTGGTTGCAGGCGGGCACATCGGCGATGTCGCAGTAGCGGACAAACTTGCCGTTGCAGTAATAGCTGCCGATGGGGAAGGGATACACCTTCTTGACCAGCCCGATCAGGTTCTTTGCCTCGGAGGCAAAGGCAATGTTGCCGGACTCGGTGTAGCCGTAGAACAGCGGCCGGATGCCGATGGGGTCCCGGGCGGCGATCAGCCACTTGCGGCGGCTGTCGTAGAGGATCATGGCGAACTCGGCGTCCAGATGCTTGAACATATCCAGGCCATACTTATAATAAAGCGGCAGAATGATCTCGCAGTCGGAGTCGGACTGGAAGGTGTAGCCTTCCTTTTCCAGTTCCTCCTTCACCGGACGGAAACCATACAGCTCACCGTTGCAGACCACACAGTCCGAACCACGGAAAAACGGCTGCATGCCTTCCGGCGTCAGGCCCATGATGGCCAGACGGCCGAAACCGATCAGGCCAAATTCCGTCTCGGCAACCCGATGATCGTCGGGGCCGCGGGATGCGGTACGCAGCAGATACTCGGTAAACTTTTCTTTGGACAGATCATGTCCTGCATAACCCATGACACAACACATACGGCACACTCTCCCTTGTTTTTCGGCAGGGGCTTCCCTGCCCTGTTCGGATTGGATGAGAAGAGCGACAAATAAAAACAGACAGCCCACTCGTCCCATTTTCTTAGGACGAATCGCTGTCTGATGATCCGCGGTGCCACCTAATTTATCGTGCGTTTGGCCGCACGATCCCCTTCATTCACGTTCCCCATTGAAACGCTGCCGCTTTAACGCACGGCCTGCGGCGCCCATACTGCCGTACCGGAAAAACCGGCGCGGGTTCCGTTTGCAGCTGGCGGGTGTTCTTTCTCGCCAAGACCGGGACCCGGCTTGCAGCAGGTGCCAGGCTCTCTGTGCGGCGGTCTGTTTGGCGGTACTTTTCCCGTTCATCGCTTTTGTCTGTGTTTTATGGTAGCACGGCAAAATGGGGATGTCAAGAGCTTTTTCGCGGCGAAAATCCCGCGGAAAATTATTTCCTACAATTTTGCTATGAATACTTGTGCTTTGCAGATTCCCGTGGTATAATGTCGATGCCGCAGGAAAAAGGTGGCAGTCCGGCCCGCTTTGGGGCGCGCCGGTTGGTATTCTGGTTTTTGCGGCATACTACTTATGCTACTCGCTGCGCAGGGCGCGGCGTATTTCATCGTTTCGGAGGGAGACCCCATGCTAGAACTGCAGCACATCGGTTTTGAGACCGATGACAACAAAGAGATTCTGCACGACATCAGCCTGACCATCGATGAGCGGTTTGTTGCTGTGACCGGCCCCAACGGCGGCGGCAAATCCACGCTGGCCAAGGTGATCGCCGGCATTTACAAGCCCACATCCGGCCGGATTCTGCTGGACGGTCAGGACATCACCGACATGAGCATCACCGACCGTGCCAATGCGGGCATCAGCTATGCCTTCCAGCAGCCGGTGCGGTTCAAGGGCCTGAAGGTCAAGGACCTGCTGAGCCTGGCCGCCGGCAAGAAAGCTTCGGTCACCGAGGCCTGCGGATACCTGAGCGAAGTGGGCCTGTGCGCCCGCGACTATATCGACCGGGAGCTGAACGACAGCCTGTCCGGCGGTGAGCTCAAGCGCATTGAGATCGCCATGGTTCTGGCCCGCGGCACCAAATTGTCGGTGTTCGACGAGCCGGAGGCCGGTATCGACCTGTGGAGCTTCCAGAACCTGATCCGCGTGTTTGAGAAAATGTACGAGCAGACCCGCGGCAGCATCCTGATCATCAGCCATCAGGAGCGGATTTTGAACATTGCCGACAAGATTGTCGTCATCAAGGACGGCCGGATTCACAAGATGGGCCCCCGCGCCGAGATTCTGCCTGCCCTGCTGGGCAGCGCCGACGCGGCACAGCCTGCCTGTGATTTCCTGGCAGACAAAGTAGAGGGGGTGCGTGCCTGATGCTGGACGCCATTGAAAAGAATTTGCTGAAAGAGGTTGCCGAGCTGGACGGGCTGCCGGTGGGCGCTTACAACATCCGCGCCAACGGCCAGCTGGAAAGCCGCAGCACCACGGCAAACATTGATATTGTCACCAAGACCGACAAGCCGGGCATTGATATTTACATCAAGCCGTTCACCAAAAACGAGAGTGTGCACATCCCGGTGATTCTGAGCAAGGCCGGGCTGAAGGACCTGGTCTACAACGATTTCCACATCGGCGAGGGTGCCGACGTGACCATCATTGCCGGCTGCGGTATCCACGGCTGCGGCGGCGGCCAGAGTGAGCACGACGGCATTCACACCTTCTATCTGGGCAAGAACGCCAAGCTTCGCTATGTGGAAAAGCACTACGGCGAGGGCGATGCCGCCACCAAGCGGGTAATGAACCCCACCACCATTGTGCACCTGGAGGAAGGCGCACAGATGCTGATGGAAACCACCCAGATTTCCGGCATTGATGACACCATCCGCAAGACCAGCGGCACCATGGATGCCGGCGCCAGCCTGGTGGTGAAGGAGAAGATCCTGACCACCGGCGACCAGCATGCCGTGACCGACTTTGTGGTGGACCTGAACGGAACCGGTGCTTCGGCCAACATTGTCAGCCGCAGTGTTGCCCGGGACCACAGCAAGCAGGAGTTCATCAGCCGCATCAACGGCAACTGCGAGTGTGCCGGCCACAGCGAGTGCGACGCCATCATCATGGATGACGCCTGCGTGCTGGCCAGCCCGCAGCTGACCGCCAACAGCGTGGATGCCAGCCTGATCCACGAGGCCGCCATCGGCAAGATTGCCGGCGAGCAGCTGACCAAGCTGATGACGCTGGGCCTAACCGAACAGCAGGCCGAGGAGCAGATCATCCGGGGCTTCCTGGAGTAAGCTCCGCCGGAATCGACCAGAATCAAAAAAGCCGCCCCGCAGGAGAGACAGCCTGCCGGGGCGGTTTTCTGTTGTAGTATTTTTCGTTTGGGGCAGCCGCTTTACGGTGTCCTGTCGGACGGCTGTGCATCAGGGTCAGCGCCTGCCGGATTCCGGGACGGGGCGTCCTCATCCCCCTGGATATGGACAGCGGCGCTGGCGGCGGATTCCGGTTTGACAATCCGCACGCCTTCCTCGTCGATGCCGCGGCGGTCCAGGCACCAGGCAATAAACTCATGCACCAGTCCGCAGAGGGTGGCGAATACCGGCACGCCCAGTACCATTCCCACAACGCCGAACAGATTGGCCCCCAGCACCACGGCGAAGAGCACCCAAAGCGCCGACAGGCCCACCGACTGGCCCAGAATCTTGGGCGCGATAAAATTGCTGTCCACCTGCTGCACGCAGACCACCAGGACCAGAAATTCCAGTGCCTGCACCGGGTTGGCAAACAGCAGGATGGCAATGCTGGGAATGGCGCCGATGAAGGGGCCAAACACCGGAATGATGTTGGTGATGCCCATCAGCACCGCGATCAGCGGGGCAAAGCTGATGTTCAGGATGGACATACCCACAAACAGGATCAGGGCCACAATGGCGGCGTCAATGATTTTGCCCACCAGGAACCCGGTAATGTTGGTATTGGCGCTGTGGCAGATGCGCAATGTCTGCTCCGCCATGCCGCGGGGCAAAACCGCATGGATCACCGTGCGCAGCTGATGGAGCAGCTTTTCCTTGCCGGCCAGCATATAGATGCTGCTGGCCACCGCCGTGAACACCGCCACCAGGTTGGAGGCGGCTGTCTGCAAGGTGGCCATGATCTCGGGCGCCGCACCAGCCACCATGTTGTACAGATTGGTCATCAGCTGCTCGTAATCGTCCAGGGCATCCACAACCCCCTGCAGATTGACGCCGTACCCCTCCTGCAGTTCCAGCAAAAGCTTCTGCACATTGGCGACATAGCCCGGCAGGCTGGTGAACAGGGTTCCCATGCTGGTCCCCACCTGGGGCACCACCAGCCAGGACAGAAGAAAAATCAGCAGCAACAGCAACAGATACGCACACAGAATTGCCAGCCACCGCATCCGGGGATTGTTGTGCAGGACTCCACCGGACATCCAGCGGACAAAGGGGTCCAGGATATAGGCCAGCACGACACCACCGGCAAAGGGGGACAAAATGCTCATCAGAACGCCTGCGAATTCCAGCAGGCTGCCCAGTGCCCCCAGCACCAGATAAAACAGGATACAGCTGCAAAGAATAACCAGCCAGTCCTTGTTGGTTTCCGGTTTTTTGTCCAGCCAGAGTTTTTTACTCATTCTACTTCCTCAATGCGTGTTTTCCCGCACGCTTCAGCAGGTTGCCGGCACTGTGGGTGCGTCCCCTGCTGATTGCTTTTCCTTCCTGTTTTTTCAGGATCAGGACAAAAACACTTTCCGGCTCCCGCCCTTATTTGCGCGGCTTGGCGTCTTTGGCGGCCGGGTTTTCTTCCGGCAGCGGATTTCCCTCCGCGTCAATACCGCGGCTGGAAAGTCCTGCATCCACCGATTCCCGCACCAGCGCATAGATAACGCCGAACAGCGGCACACCGATCACCATGCCCGGCAACCCGAACAGGTCGCCGCCCAGGATAATGGCCATCAAGACCCAGAGGCCCGACAGACCGATGGCATTGCCCACAATGCGCGGAGCAATGAAGTTACCGTCAATCTGCTGTACCACCAGAATCAGGATGACAAACCACAGCGCCTGGATGGGATCGGCAAACAGCAGAATGATGGCGCTGGGCACCGCACCGATAAAGGGTCCGAAGATGGGGATCACATTGGTCACGCCCACCAGAACCGAGATCAGCGGTGCAAATTTCAGTCCGAAAATTGTCATCAGGACAAAGGTTTCCACGCCCACCAGCAGTGCATCCAGCATCTGGCCGCCGATGTAGTTGCTGAAGGTGTCGTTTGCCATGGAAAAGACGCCCAGCACGCTCTTGGCCATGCGGGGAGGCAGTGCTGCATGCAGCGCGGCCCGCAGATTGTGCAGCAGGCTTTCCTTGCTGGCCAGCATATAGATGCTGCCGGCCACCGCCGTGAACACCGCCACCACGCTGGAGGCTGCATTGGCCGCATAGCTGGCCACGGTGGGCATGGTGGAGGCCAGGGTCTGCATGATCCGGTCAAAGGTTTCGCTGGAGTCGTCCAGGAAGCTGCTGAAGGTAGCCAGATCCAGGCCGTACTGTTCCTGCAGCATGGTCAAAAGGCTTTGCAGGTTGGCCACATAGCTATCCAGGTTGTTGGTGAACATCTGTACGCTTGCCACCAGCTGAGGCACCACCAGACTGACCAGAAGAACGATCGCCAGGATGGCGCAGAGATAGGACAGAACGATGGCGGGCCCACGCCGGCCACCAAACAGGTGCTTGGCAAAAAAGCGGGTGGGCATATCCAGTAGGTACGCCAGTACCACGGCCCCCGCAAAGGGGGAAAGAATGCCGATGACCTGGCCCACGCCCCCGCCGATGTCCGGCAGATGGTTGACCAGGAAAAAGATTGCCACCCCGGCAGCAATCAGGAACAGCCAGTCGGCCACCGTTTCCGGCCGATGGTGCAGCCATTTTTTCATACAATTCCTCCGAACTCCCGCTGCCTGCGGCAGCGGGGGAAGTCTTTGACTGAGATCTCTGTATATGGTAACGAGCCTGCCGCGGCAAATTCCCCAATCCAGGGGTCTGCCGCGCCGGGCTATGATTTTATTGTAATATATTTTCCCATCTGCCGCAAGGTTGTCCCTGTCAGATTTGGGCAGTTGACGCAAAGTGTGTCTGTTTTTTCCATGTGCAGTTTTCGGCGTCTCTACTTGCAATCCCGGCCCAAACGCGGTACACTATATCACAGTGTCTGCAAAGGAAGATCCCGGCTTTTGTGCCGGGGATCTTCCTTGCGGAGAAGAACCGGGCCTGCCAAGAAAAGTTGGCCCGGCAGCGGTGTTCCCGGCCGGGTCCGGACGCCGAAAGAAGTTTTATCAGGAATCAAAGGAGTTTGTTCACCATGAGCGAAGCCTGCAACCACGACTGCAGCCACTGCAGCGCCAACTGCGAAAGCCGCGCCCCGCAGCACGAACCGCCCCATGCCAAAAGCCACATCAAAAAGGTGATCGGCGTGGTGTCCGGCAAGGGCGGCGTGGGCAAAAGCATGACCAGCGCCATGCTGGCCGTCTCGATGCGCCGTCTGGGCTACAAGGTCGGTATTCTGGACGCCGACATCACCGGCCCGTCCATTCCCAAGCTGTTCGGCGTGCGCGGCCCCGCCCGCGGCACCGAGGACGGCATCCTGCCCGTCAAGAGCCGTGTCGGCATTGACATCATGAGCATCAACCTGCTTCTGGAGGACGATGAAGCCCCCGTTGTCTGGCGTGGTCCCGTCATTGCCGGTGCGGTCAAGCAGTTCTGGCAGGACGTGATCTGGGAGGATGTGGATTTCCTGTTTGTGGATATGCCTCCGGGAACCGGCGACGTGCCGCTGACGGTTTTCCAGACGCTGCCGGTGGACGGCATCATCATTGTCTCCAGCCCGCAGGAGCTGGTGGGCATGATCGTGGGCAAGGCAGTGCAGATGGCCCAGATGATGCACGTGCCCACCCTGGGCATTGTGGAGAACATGAGCTATGCCGTCTGCCCCGACTGCGGCAAGCACATCCAGGTGTTCGGCGACAGCCATGTGGACGAGACCGCCGAGAAGTACGGTCTGCCGGTGCTGGCCAAGATGCCCATTGACCCCGAGCTGGCCAAGGAGGCGGACGCCGGCATGATCGAGACCTTCGCCGGTGAGTATCTGGACGGTGCCGCCAAGGCGGTTGCCGCTCTGCTGAAAAAATAAGCCAGCCAAAACCATATCACAGCATCCCGGTCAGGCGACCCGCAGGGCCGCCGGCCGGGATTTTTTGCAGAAAGGACCTACTTATGAAAAAATTTCTCAACGAATTCAAGGCATTTGCCCTCAAGGGCAATGTGGTGGACATGGCCGTCGGCGTCATCATCGGCGCTGCCTTCCAGAACATTGTCAGCTCCCTGACCAACGACATCCTCAACCCCATTCTGGGCCTGGCCTTCAACACCGACTTCAGCAATGTGGTGATCGCTTTGCCCGGGTCCGACCCGCTGTGCATCGGTTCCTTTGTCTCGGCGGTAATCAACTTTGTCATTATGGCCTTTGTGCTGTTCTGCATTGTCAAGGCAATGAACCGTCTGATGGAGCTGGGCCACTCCAAAAAGGCGGCTGCCCCCGCCGCCCCCAAGGGTCCCACCCAGGAACAGCTGCTGGCTGACATCCTGGCGGAACTGCGCGCCCAGAACGACCGGGAGACGGCCGGCATCCACTGACTGTGCGCCGGTCACGGACCCGTCGGATTTGGGGCCGGGATTGCAAAATTATATTAAGTTTACATCTTGTCCTTTCGGTTTTGTTCTGTTTTTTGCGTTAATTTCTTTATTTTATTTCGTTTTCCGCTTGTAAAAGAAAAGCAGATATGATATAGTACAGCCATGGACAAAGGCGTCCCGCAGATGGAGTATTGCGCCCATCTGCGGGACGCCTGTTTAGTTTCATCCCAACTGTTCGAGCGCACAAAACGCCCATACTGAAGTTGAGACAGGAAGGAGACCGGGAGAGTATGGAACAATTCACCGAACGCAACACCCCCGCCGGGCTGTACGACCCGAAATTTGAGCACGACAACTGCGGCATCGGTGCCGTGGTGGACATCAAGGGCCGCAAGAGCCACAAGACGCTGGACGATGCCTTGCAGATTGTCGAACATCTGGAGCACCGCGCCGGCAAGGACGCTGAGGGCAAGACCGGCGACGGTGTCGGCATTCTTTTGCAGATCAGCGACAAGTTTTTCCAGAAGGTCGCGGCCGAGCTGGGTATCACCCTGGGCGGCGAACGCGAATATGGCGTTGGCATGTTCTTCTTCCCGCAGGATGAACTGCAGCGCAACCAGGCCAAAAAACTGTTTGAGATTGTCTGCCAGAAGGAAAAGCTCCGCTTTTTGGGCTGGCGTCAGGTTCCCACCTGCCCCGATGTTCTGGGTTCCAAGGCCCGGGACTGCATGCCCAGCATCTGGCAGGGCTTTGTGGAAAAGCCTTCCCGCATGAAGGCCGGCATCGACTTTGACCGCCGCCTGTATGTGGTCCGCCGCGTCTTTGAGCAGAGCTGCCGCAACACCTATGTCTGCAGCCTGTCCAGCCGCACCATCGTCTACAAGGGCATGTTCCTGGTCAAGGAGCTGCGCCTGTTCTACCCCGACCTGCAGGACACCGACTACGAGAGCGCCATCGGCATGGTACACAGCCGGTTCTCCACCAACACGGCCCCCAGCTGGAACCGTGCCCATCCCAACCGCTTCATCTTGCACAACGGCGAGATCAACACCATCCGCGGCAACGTGGATACCATGCTGGCCCGTGAGGAGACCATCGCCAGCAAGTACCTGAAGGACGACATGGGCAAGATCCTGCCCATCGTCAACCAGGGCGGCAGCGACTCGGCCATGCTGGACAACACCCTGGAATTCCTGGTCATGAACGGCATGGACCTGCCCCTGGCCGTCATGGTCACCATCCCCGAGCCCTGGTCCAACAACCAGAGCATGGACCCCAAAAAGAAGGCGTTCTATCAGTATTACGCCACCATGCTGGAGCCCTGGGACGGCCCCGCTTCCATCCTGTTCAGCGACGGCGACGTGATGGGCGCCGTGCTGGACCGCAACGGCCTGCGGCCCAGCCGCTACTACATCACCAAGGACGGACGTCTGATCCTGTCCAGTGAGGTGGGCGTGCTGGACATTCCCGCCAGCGAGATCGTCTGCAAGGACCGTCTGCGTCCCGGCAAAATGCTGCTGGTGGATACCGTCAAGGGCGAACTGGTGGACGATGACCGGCTGAAAGCCGATTACGCCAGCCGCCAGCCCTACGGCGAGTGGCTGGACCGCAACCTGGTGGATCTGGCCAACCTGAAGATCCCCAACCAGAAGGTCCCCAGCCACACCCCGCAGGAGCTGGTCCAGCTGCAGAAGGCTTTCGGCTACCAGTACGAGGACGTGTCCACCATGATCCTGCCGATGGCCAAGACCGGCGGCGAGCCTGCCGGCGCCATGGGCAGTGACACCCCGCTGGCTGTGCTGAGCCATACCCATCCGCCGCTGTTCAACTACTTCCAGCAGATGTTCGCCCAGGTGACCAACCCGCCCATCGACGCCCTGCGGGAGAAGATCATCACCGCCACCACCGTCTATGTGGGTGCCCAGGGCAACCTGCTGGAGGAGGACAGCGAGAACTGCAAGGTCCTGAAGATCAACAACCCCATCCTGACCGAGACCGACCTGTTGAAGATCAAGGCCATGAAGGTTCCCGGCTTCAAGGTGGAAACCGTCTCCATCTGCTACTATAAGAATACCGAGCTGGATCAGGCCATCGAGCGCCTGTTCGTGGATGTGGACCGTGCCTACCGGGACGGTGCCAACATCCTGATCCTTTCTGACCGCGACATCGACGAGTACCATGTGGCCATCCCCAGCCTGCTGGCTGTGGGTGCCGTGTCCAAGTACCTGGTCCGCACCAAGAAGCGCACCGCCATGGCACTGATTCTGGAAAGCGGCGAGCCCCGCCTGGTCCATGACTTTGCCACCCTGCTGGGCTACGGCGCCTGCGCCATCAACCCCTACCTGGCACAGGAGACCATCGGCCAGCTGATCCGCGAGGGTCTGCTGGACAAGGACTACTACGCCGCTGTGGACGACTACGACCATGCCATCCTGGGCGGCATCGTCAAGATTGCCTCCAAGATGGGCATTTCCACCATCCAGTCCTACCAGGGCAGCCAGATCTTTGAGGCCCTGGGCATCAGCCGCGAGGTGGTGGACAAATACTTCACCAACACCCCCTGCCGTGTGGGCGGCATCACGCTGGCCGACATCCAGGAGGACATCGAGGCCCGGCACCAGAAGGCCTTTGACCCCCTGGGCCTGGACACCAACACCGAGCTGCCCAGCCTGGGCGGCCACAAGCTGCGCAGCGGCCACGACGCCGAGCAGCACCTGTACAATCCCCTGACCATCCATCTGCTGCAGCAGGCCTGCTGGACCGGTGACTACAACAAGTTCAAGCAGTACACCGACGCCATCGCCCACACCGGCGACGACGAGATGCACCTGCGCAGCCTGCTGGACTTCAATTACCCCGAGGCCGGTGTTCCCATTGAGGAAGTGGAGAGCGTCGATGACATCGTCAAGCGGTTCAAGACCGCTGCCATGAGCTACGGCGCCCTGTCCGACGAGGCCCACGAGTGCATGGCCATCGCCATGAACCGCCTGGGCGGCAAGTCCAACACCGGTGAGGGCGGCGAGCCGGAGGAGCGTTTCGGCACCGAGTCCAACTCCGCCATCAAGCAGGTGGCCTCCGCCCGGTTCGGCGTCACCAGCAAGTACCTGGTCAGCGCCAAGGAGATCCAGATCAAGATGGCCCAGGGCGCCAAGCCCGGCGAGGGCGGCCAGCTGCCCGGCGGCAAGGTTTACCCCTGGGTTGCCAAGACCCGTCACTCCACCACCGGCGTCGGCCTGATCTCTCCCCCGCCCCATCACGACATCTACTCCATCGAGGACCTGGCCCAGCTGATCTATGACCTGAAGTGTTCCAACCGTCAGGCTGCCATCAACGTCAAGCTGGTCAGCGAGGCCGGCGTCGGCACCATCGCTGCCGGCGTTGCCAAGGCCGGCGCCGAGGTCATCCTGATCTCCGGCTTTGACGGCGGCACCGGTGCTGCGCCCCGCAACTCCATCCACAATGCCGGCCTGCCCTGGGAGCTGGGCATCGCCGAGGCTCACCAGAGCCTGATCCTCAACGGTCTGCGCAGCCGTGTCCGCATCGAGGCGGACAGCAAGCTGATGAGCGGCCGGGATGTGGCCATTGCCGCCATGCTGGGCGCCGAGGAATTCGGCTTCGGCACCGGTCCGCTGGTGGCCATGGGCTGCGTGATGATGCGTGTCTGCAACCTGGATACCTGCCCCATGGGCATCTGCACCCAGAACCCCGAGCTGCGCAAGCGGTTCAAGGGCAAGCCGGAGTACGTGATGAACTTCATGCGCTTCATGGCCCAGGAACTGCGGGAGTATATGGCAAAGCTGGGCGTCCGCACGGTGGATGAGCTGGTCGGCCGCACCGATCTGCTGCGCCTGAAGCAGGAGCCTGCCGGCAGCCGTGCCAGCGAGCTGGATCTGAGCGCCCTGCTCTCCAACCCGCTGATTGACAACAGCAATGTCCACTTCGACCCCAAGGCGGTCTACAACTTCAATCTGGAAAAGACCCCCGACATGCGGGTGCTGATGAAGAAGTTCAAGAAGAGCTTCGACATGGCAGAGCCCAAGCCGATGCGTGTTGAGCTGGAGGTCGGCAACACCGACCGTGCGTTCGGCACCATCTTCGGCAGCGAGATCACCCGCAAGTTCGGCAACACCCTGCCGGAGGATACCTTCCATGTGGTCTGCCACGGCTACGGCGGCCAGAGCTTCGGCGCCTTTATCCCCGCCGGCCTGACGCTGGAACTGATCGGCGACTCCAACGACTATCTGGGCAAGGGCCTGTCCGGCGGCAAGCTGATCGTCTACCCGCCCGCCGACGCTGCCTACAAGGCCAGCGAGAACATTGTCATCGGCAACGTGGCGCTGTACGGTGCCACCGAGGGCAAAGCCTTCATCAACGGTGTGGCCGGCGAGCGCTTCTGCGTGCGTAACTCCGGCGCCACCGCCGTCGTGGAGGGCGTGGGCGACCACGGCTGCGAGTATATGACCGGCGGCACCGTGGTGGTGCTGGGCAAGACCGGCAAAAACTTTGCAGCCGGCATGAGCGGCGGCATTGCCTACGTGCTGGACGAGGACTGGGACTTCTATCAGCGTGTCAACAAGGACATGGTCAGCCTGGAGCCGGTGGAGCACAAATATGATGTTTCGCTGCTGAAGGAACTGATCCGTGAGCATGTGGAGCTGACCGGCTCCGCCCGCGGCAAGGAGATCCTGGACAACTTCAGCGAGTATCTGCCCAAGTTCAAGAAGGTCCTGCCCCACGATTATGACCGCATGCTGCGACTGATTGCCCAGATGGAAGAAAAGGGCGAGGACAGCGAGCAGGCGCAGATCGAAGCATTTTACGCCATGAAGACCGCACAGTAAGGGAGGCAGAAGATTATGGGAAACCCCACAGGCTTTATGAAAGTTGCGCGGCAGACCAGCACCGAGCTGCCGCCCAAAGAGCGAATTGCCAATTTCAACGAATTCCATGTGCCGCTGCACCGGGACGAACAGCAGCAGCAGGGTGCCCGCTGCATGGACTGCGGCGTGCCCTTCTGCCAGAGCGGCATGATGATCAACGGCATGGCCAGCGGCTGCCCGCTGAACAACCTGATTCCAGAGTGGAACGACCTGGTCTACCAGGGCCGCTGGGAACTGGCCCTGCACCGGCTGATGGCCACCAACCGCTTCCCGGAGTTCACCGGCCGGGTCTGCCCTGCCCTGTGCGAGGCAGCCTGCACCTGCGGCATGGCCACCGGTGACCCTGTCACCGTCAAGGAAAACGAGCATGCCATCATCGAGTACGGCTACCGTGCCGGCCTGCTCCACGCCAACCCGCCGGTGACCCACACCGGCAAGCGGGTCGCCGTGGTGGGCGCCGGCCCTGCCGGCCTGGCGGTTGCCGAGCTTTTGAACCTGCGCGGCCACACCGTCACGGTGTTTGAGCGCGAGGACCGTGTGGGCGGCCTGCTGATGTACGGCATCCCCAACATGAAGCTGGAAAAATGGGTCATTGACCGCCGGGTCGAGCGGATGCAGCAGGAAGGCGTCACCTTCCGCACCAACGCCGACGTGGGCGGCAACCTGCCCGCCTCCGAGCTGATGGACAACTACGACGCGGTGGTGCTCTGCTGCGGTGCCAAGCAGGCCCGCAACATCGACGCCCCCGGCCGGGATGCCAACGGCATCTACTTTGCCGTGGATTACCTGACCAGCGTGACCAAGAGCCTGCTGGACTCCAACTTTGCCGACGGCAAGGCCATCAGCACCAAGGACAAGAAGGTTCTGGTCATCGGCGGCGGCGACACCGGCAATGACTGCGTGGGCACCTCCATCCGTCAGGGCTGCACCGGCGTGGTGCAGCTGGAAATGATGCCCTGCCCGCCGGTGGAGCGTGCCCCCGGCAACGACTGGCCCGAGTGGCCCAAGGTCCTGAAAACCGATTACGGCCAGCAGGAGGCCATTGCTGTCTTTGGCAGCGACCCGCGGCTGTACCAGACGACGGTGAAGGAGTTCTACAAGAACGAGGCCGGCCAGCTGTGCGGTGCCCGCATCAGCAAGCTGGAGAGCAAGGTGGTGGACGAAGCCACCGGCCGCCGCGCCATGGTTCCCACCGGCGAGGAGTTCGATGTGGAATGTGACCTGGCCCTGATCGCCGCCGGCTTTGTGGGCTGCGAGAACTACGTGGCCGAGGCCTTCGGCGTGGACCGCACCGCCCGCGGCTGTGTGGCCGACACCATGTACCAGACCAATGTGCCCGGCGTGTTCACCTGCGGCGATATGCGCCGCGGCCAGAGCCTGGTGGTCTGGGCCCTGCGGGAAGGCGCCGAGGCTGCCGCCGCGGTGGATAAGTTCCTGATGGGCTACACCAACCTGTAATCCGCAGCTTCGGCTGCATCATACAAAAACCGGCAGACTGTCTGCCCCCGGGTTCGGGGACACGGCAGTCTGCCGGCTCTTTTTTGTTACGGGATTATCTGCGGCAGATCGGTGGTTACTTTACTGCCGGCTTGTCGGTATGGACGGCCTTGGGATAGATGGCAGCCATGCGGGCGTCGTCATAGTGGGCGTCCAGGTAGACTTCCACCGCATTCTGTGCCGGCACGCCGGACACACGGGCGGTGTACCGGGACAGTGCCGCCGAGCTGACCAGCACGTTCGCGGCCATAAAGACCAGCAGGCACCAGGTGATGACCTTGCCGGGACGGAGCGGGATTTTCTCAATCCAGCGGGAAAGCACCGGGTAGAACACACGGAACCAGATCACAGCGGCGATGCCCCAGAAGAAACAGTACAGCAGATTGACACGTCCCGCCAGATTGAAGGGGATGGCACTGTAATCCCAGAACACCGTGCCGAACACGATCTCGGTAAAGACGCTGCACAGATACTCGTAGGCGCCGCCCACCAGGGTCCCCACCACAAACAGGAAGGTGGAGGATCTGTCCTTGTACCGGTACAAAAGCCATGTGGCCAGGGCCAGGGCCAGCCCCCACACGATGGAAAAAGGTCCCCACACCACACTGGAACTGCTCATCCAGTAGCCGGCGGTGATGCGGCAGAAGATGGTCTCGACAATATCGCCCAGGAAAGAGCCGATAAAAAACAGCATGACGATCTTGTAAAAGCTGCAGCCCTGGGCAAACACGGTGGGCTTTGCCTTTTTGGTCCGGGCAAAGCTGGCGCGGGGATTGGCCTTGACCATACGCCGCTCGGTGCGGCCCAGCAGCCAGAGGCCCAGTTTCAGTGTCAGGGTGGACAAACGGTTGCCCATCTGCTCCACACGGGGCAGACGGTTCTGGACATTGGCCAGCGTCAGCACGGTATCCACGGCATCGATGACCAGCACCACTTCCGCAGCGATCTGAATGCCCAGACCCACCGGTTGGGGAATCAGATCAATCAGATCCACCAGCAGCGGGTTGACCCAGCGCACCATCACCACGCCCAGAAAGCCCCACACTGCCGACACCGGCAACGCCACATAGCCGTCAAAGTTGAAGGGCAGGTGGCTGTAATCCCACCAGCGGGTACCGGTGGCATGTTCCAGAATATGCCCGGCGATCCACTCGATGACGGTGGCGTATAGGGCACTGTACAGAAACAGGAAGAACAGATTGTCCCGGATTTCCGGCATGGTGACCGCAATGATCACACCGGCAATGCCGTAGATGACGCACAAGGGCCCGTTCAGAACACCCCGGTCCACATAGCGCCGGCGCCGGATGGCCACAAACAGCACCTCCAGCACCCAGCCGGCGACGGAATAGAGAAAGAACAGCCAGACAAGATGATACAGCATAAAAGACGCCTCCCCGCTGCGGGGGGAGTGCCAAACCCGCCCCCTGATGTTACAGCCAAATGGTAGCATGCGGCAGCCCGGCCAGTCAATCCGCCGGCAGCCTCTTTCGGCTGATTTTTACACAATATGTTCAGATTGTCCGGAATGTTTCCCGGATATTGTCACCTGTCTTTGGTGCCGGGCGGCGAAAGCAGGTGGGTGGAGCGGTATTCCCGCGGGGAGATGCCGTGCACACTCTTGAAAGCCCGGGAAAAATGCATCTGGTTGGGATAGTTCACCTGCTGGGCAATCTCCCCGATGGACAGGCGGGTTTCCTTCAGCAGCTGGGCCGCCCGGGCCATGCGGTAGTGCAGCAGATAGGCCTGGGGACTCTCCCCCACCGCGTCCCGGAACACCTTGCCGAAATAGCTGCGGTTGAGGCCGCAGACCGCAGCCACCTCCTCGATGGAGATGTCCCGCTGATAGTTCTGCTCGATGAAGGCCAGCGCCTCCCGGATGTAAAAATCCCGCAGGCGACGCTCGCTGTTGTGGCGCCGGTCCGCCGAGGACTGGACCAGCTGGTCGAGAAACAGAAACCCGTGGGCAATCAGATGCACCGGGCTGGCGTCGCTGTGGTTGACAATGTACAGCATCTCTTCCTGCAGCAGGCGGCCCGCCTCGGCATTCCAGGCGGTGTAAACCGGCTTGCTGCCGCTGATGCCGGCCAGGTCCAGGCTTTCGTGGGCGCGCAGACCGTCAAACTCCAGCCAGGTATACTCCCAGGGGTCCTCCTCGTCGGCACAGTAGGTGGTGATCTGCCCCGGCACAATCAGGAACCCATGCCGGGGTGTGATCTCGTACTCCTGATTGTTGGCAAAAAGCTTGCCCCGGCCGGAAATGACATAATGAAACAGATAATGATTTCTGGCATGCGGTCCATAGGAATGCGCCGGATCATTCCGTTCCCATCCGAACTGATACAGATTCAGATCAATAAACCGTTCGTCGCGGAAAACATGGAACTTGAATTTGTGCTGTCCGTTCTGTTGCGGGTTCATGCTGGCACCCCCCTTTTTTTGCATTATATACCATAATGCGTTTCAACTTCAATATTTTTGTATGATTTCATTGAAATTGGTATGTAAAAAGCGGCATAAAGGTATTCTATCAGGCATCGTCAGAATATATAATGATTCTGCTATCAGAGGCAGGAAATTGTACAATGTGCACAATGCACAATTTCCATCACCAGTTTTCGTCAGATTGACGGAGTGGTACCCTCTCCCCTGTATTGTTTCAACGGCCGTCAAAACAACTCCCAACCGATTGTATCCAAATCAAAGGAGACTGATCATGAAAAAGTTGCATCGTATTGCCACCGGCGCTATTGCGGCGTTGATGGCAGCCGGACTGGCCGGCTGCGCCGGGGCCGACGACGGCACCGTCAACCTGACCTTCCAGATCTGGGACGTTGCGCAGCGCGACGGTATGCAGGCCATGTGCGACGCCTATACCGAGCAGCACCCCAATGTCCACATTGAGGTGCAGGTCACCAGCTGGGACGAGTACTGGACCAAGCTGGAGGCCGCTGCCATCTCCAACCAGATGCCCGACATTTTCTGGATGCACACCAATGAGATCCTGAAATATGCCGACTACGGCAAGCTGGCGGACTGCTCCGACATTGTCGATACCGAACATTTTTCCGACATTTCGCTGGCCAACGCAAGCGGCTCGGACGGCAAGCTGTACGGCGTGCCCAAGGACAAGGACACGGTGGGCCTTGTCTACAACAAGGAGATGTTCGACGAGGCGGGCGTTGCCTACCCGGACGAAACCTGGACCTGGGATGACCTGGTGGACGCCTCCCAGAAAATCTACGACGCCACCGGCAAGTACGGCTACATGGCCTACGGCGACGACCAGCTGGGCTACTGGAACTTCGTCTACCAGGCGGGCGGCAGCATCCTGACCGAGGACAAGACCCGCGCCAACTTCACCGATCCCGGCACCAAGATGGGCATGGAGTTCTACATCGGGCTGCAGAGCTATGACTGGTGCCCCGACCAGACCTATTTTGCCGAGACCGCGCCCGGCACCGCTTTCTTCTCGGAAAAGGGCGCCATGTTCTTTGAGGGCGACTGGAACATCCTGACCGAGCTGCAGAACTACCCCGACATGGTGGGCAAGTGGGATGTGGCGGCCCTGCCCAAGTGCCCCAATCCCGTCAGCGGTGACGGCCGGGCCTCCATCTCCAACGGCCTGAGCTACGCCACCAGCGCCAACAACAAGCACATGGACATCGTCAAGGATGTGCTGAAATTCTTCGGCAGCGAGGAAGGCCAGCGGATTCAGGGCGAAAGCGGCGCCGCCATTCCCGCCTATGAGGGACTGGAGGACACCTGGGTCGGCGTCTTTGACGAGTATCCCATCGACGTGACGCCGTTCATCGACATGTTCGACTACTGCGTGCAGAGCGTCAACAACGCCGCCCGCCCCGAGTGGAAAACGCCGGTCAGCGACACGCTTCTGAAAATCTATACCGGTGAGCTGGACCTGGATACCGGGCTCCAGACCATGCAGGAGATTGTGGATGAAGCCAGTGCCGAATATTACGAGGAGGATGCGTAATGCAGAAGACATCCAAACTTGCCCGCGACGGTGCGATGTGGGGTCTGATCATGGTGGCCCCCACCATCATCGGTCTGCTGGTATTGAACATCTGGCCTTTCATCCAGGCCATTTACATGAGCTTTTCCAAGTCGCTGCCCTTCGGCATGTTCGAGTTTGAGGGCATTGACAATTATGTGGAGATGTTCCAGAACGCCGAATTCTGGAAAGCCACCTGGAACACCATCCTGTTCTGCATCCTGACGGTGCCTGTGGGCATCTTCCTGGCCCTGCTGGTGGCGGTGCTGCTCAACAGCAAGATCCGCGGCCGCACCACCTTCCGCGCCATCTTCTTCCTGCCCATGGTCGTCGCCCCTGCCGCTGTCGCCATGGTCTGGAAATGGATCTTCAACTCCCAGTACGGCATCATCAACAGCATTCTGGGTTCCAACATCGGCTGGCTGACCGACTCCAAACTGGTGCTGATCACCTGCGCGGTGGTCCAGGTCTGGAGCAATATCGGCTACGACGCCGTGCTGCTGCTGGCCGGCCTGCAGAACGTCTCCGCCACCCTGTACGAGGCCGCCAACCTGGACGGTGCCTCCAAGGTCAAGCAGTTCTTCCACATCACCCTGCCCATGGTTTCCCCCACCCTGTTTGTCGTCATGATCATGCGTCTGATGTCCTCCCTGAAGGTCTTTGACCTGATCTACATGATGGTGGATGATGCCAACCCCGCCCTGAATGATGCCCAGAGCCTGATGTCCCTGTTCTACCGGGAAAGCTTCATTGCCGGTGACAAGGGCTATGCCTCCGCCATCGTTGTCTGGACGGTCCTGCTGATCGGTATTGTCACCATCTTCCAGTTCATCGGACAGAAAAAGTGGGTCAATTACGAGGTGTAAAGTATGAATACCAGTATGAAAAGCAGCAAACAGCTTTCCACCGCGCTGACGTATGTGGTTCTGGTCCTGGGCAGCATCATCATGATCTTCCCCTTCGTCTGGATGATCCTGACCTCCTTCAAGACCCAGGCTGAGGCAATGGCCATTCCGCCGCAGATTCTGCCCTCCAGCTGGAATTTCGACAACTTCGTCACCGCGCTGCAAAGCCTTCCCTTTGTCAACCTGTATGTCAACACAGCCCTGCTGATTCTCTTCCGCGTGCTGTGCGCCGTGATTTTCAGCTCGATGGCCGGCTACGCCTTCGCCAAGCTGAATTTTCCCTGCAAGAAACTGCTGTTCGGCATTGTCCTGATTCAGATGATGCTGCCCAGCCAGATTTTCATCACCCCCCAGTACCTGATGCTCGCCCGCATGGGTCTGACCAACTCCATCTTTGCACTGGTCTTCCCCGGCCTGGTCTCGGCGTTCGGCACCTTCTTCCTGCGCCAGACCTACCTGGGCATCCCCAATGAAATTGCCGAGGCCGCCTATCTGGACGGCTGCAACAAGTGGCAGACCTTCACCAAGGTGATGTTCCCGCTGACCGGGTCCAGCATGGCTGCCCTGGGCATCTTCACCGCCGTGTTCGCTTACTCCGACCTGATGTGGCCGCTGATCTGCAACACCGACCTGAACATGATGACCCTCTCCGCCGGCCTGTCCACCCTGAACGGCCAGTACACCACCAACTTTCCCGTCCTGATGGCGGGCAGCCTGCTGGCCATGATCCCGATGGTCATCCTCTATCTTGCCTTCCAGCGCAACTTTATTGAAGGCATTGCCATGACCGGCGGCAAGTAATCCTGTTACCTTCCCTTTCCCATCCTATTTTTCTGCTGAATTTCCCGGCTGGCATTCTGCCGGCCGGGAAATTCCGTTTTCTGCCTCTTGTACTTTCCGCACACTGTGTTATAGTAAAAATGAATCTTTCTTAAATATGTATTGAAACCTGTAAAGAACGGAGAATCCCGCCATGAGCATCCAGTTTGCCCCCGATACAGGATTGCTCACCCTGCACACCGCCCATACCAGCTACCAGATGTGGGCAGATTCCATCGGTGTGTTGCATCACCTGTATTATGGCCCCTCCCTCGGCGCCGGCGATGATCTGCGCGGCACCGAATTCTATTCCGATTGCGGTTTTTCTCCCCAGCCCGCCGGGGTGGAGGACCGTCGCTACTCCCTGGACACCATCAACCAGGAATACACCGGCTGCGGGGTGGGCGATTACCGCATTGCCTGTCTGAGCCTGCAAAATCCCGACGGCAGCCGTACCGCCGACCTGCGCTTTGCGGGCGTCGAGATCCTGCCCGGCAAATACGCCCTGCCCGGGCTGCCTGCCAGTTTCGGCAGTGAAGATGACTGCCAGACGCTGCGCATCACCCTGAAGGATTCCGTCTCCCGGCTGACGGTGACGCTGCTGTACGGGGTGTTTGAGGCGGCAGATGTGATCACCCGCGCCGTGCTGTTCCGCAACGACGCCGACGGTCCGCTGACGCTGAACAAGGCCGCCTCGGCCTGCCTGGACCTGCCGTTCGGCAGCTGGGATCTGATCCACTTTCAGGGCCGCCACTGCATGGAGCGCCAGAAAGAGCGCATGCCGCTGCCCCGCGCCGTGACCACCCTGCGCTCCGCCCGAGGTGCCAGCAGCCATCACCACAACCCCTTTGCCATCCTGGCCGCCCCCGATGCCGGGGAGGAAGCCGGCGAGTGCCTGGGCGCCATGCTGGTCTATTCCGGCAATTTCAAGATCGAGTGCGAGGTCAGCCAGATGGGTTCCACCCGGCTGGTGGCCGGCATCAGCGACGAAAATTTCAGCTGGACGCTGGCCCCCGGCGAGAGCTTTACCGCCCCGGAAGTGCTGTTCAGCTACTCGGCCACCGGGTTGGGAGATCTGTCCCACCAGTACCACCGGTTTTTGCAGGAGCATGTCATCCGCAGCCGCTGGAAGGATCGTCCCCGGCCGGTACTGCTGAACAACTGGGAAGCCACCTACATGGATTTTGATGCCGAGCGGCTGTACCGGATTGCCCGGCAGGCCCGGGAACTGGGGGTGGAACTGTTCGTTCTGGACGACGGCTGGTTCGGTCACCGGGTGGATGACAAGGGTGGTCTGGGCGACTGGCAGATCAATGAGGTCAAGCTGGGCTGCACCCTGCCGGAACTGATTCACCGGATTCATGCCCTGGGAATGCTGTTCGGGCTGTGGGTGGAGCCGGAGATGGTCTCCGCCGACAGCGATTTGTACGCCGTCCACCCCGACTGGGCATTCGCAGTGCCCGGCCGTGCTCCCACCACCGGACGCAGCCAGCTGGTACTGGATCTGGGCCGTCCCGAGGTGGTGGACCACCTGTACCAAGTGATGTCCCACCTGCTGCGCGACAATGACATCTCCTATATCAAGTGGGACATGAACCGCAACCTCACCGATGTGTTCAGCCGGGCGCTGCCCGCGTCCCGTCAGGGAGAAGCAGCCCACCGGTATCTTCTGGGCCTGTATGCCCTTCTGGACCGGCTGACCACCGAGTTTCCCGATGTACTGTTCGAGGGCTGCGCCGGTGGCGGCGGCCGGTTTGACGCCGGTATGCTGTACTATTTCCCGCAGAGCTGGTGCAGCGACGACACCGATCCCATTCACCGGCTGAAAATCCAGTACGGCACCTCCTTCGGTTACCCGCCTGCGGCGATGGGCAGTCATGTGTCCGCATCCCCCAACCACCAGAGCGGCCGCAGCACGCCGCTGGCCACCCGGGCCATTGTGGCCATGAGCGGGACCTTCGGCTACGAGCTGGACCTGCAGACCCTGTCCGATGAGGAAAAGGAACAGGTCCGCAGCCAGATTCACACCTACCGCAGCCTGCAGCCGCTGTTGCTGCAGGGCCGGTACGACCGGCTGACCGACGCAGCAACCGACCGGTATTTCACCGCCTGGCAGCTCACCGCCGCCGACCAGTCCACCGCCGTGATCAATCTGGTGGTGCTGGACCCCCAGGCCAATCCCTGGCCCATTCACATCCGACCCCGGCATCTGGACCCCAAAGCCTGCTACCGGGATTCCCTGACCGGCAGGGTCTGTTCCGGCGCCGCCCTGTGCCATGCCGGTCTGACACTGCCCGCCCTGATGGGCACCTACCCTGCTGTACAGATCACTCTGGAAAGGACGGAATGAAAAATGACCAAACAAGACGAGGCAAGATTTCAGGAACGGCTGGCCCGCCACCACGACGAACTGCGCTGGCTGTATATGGAACTGTATGACAACGGCTCGATGTTTGCCGAGCTGGTGGACCAGATGCACGCCTTTGCCGAGGCCCGCAGCGCTGCCCTGCGCAAGCGGGACCTGGCGCGGGAGGCAGAGCCCGACTGGTACAAGCACCGCAGCCTGCTGGGCATGATGCTGTACATTGACAACTTTGCCGGCAACATCAACGGCGTGCGCAAAAAGCTGGATTACATTGAGGAGACCGGCGTCAACTGCCTGCACCTGATGCCCTTCCTGGACACGGTGAAGGGCCGGGACGACGGCGGCTATGCAGTGGCGGATTTCCGCACCGTGCGCCCCGACCTGGGCACCATGGACGACCTGGAAAAGCTGACCACCGCCTGCCACAAAAAGGGCATCAATGTCTGCATGGACTTTGTGATGAACCATACCAGCATTGACCACGAGTGGGCCAAGCGGGCGCTGGCCGGCGACGGCGAGTATATGAGCCGTTACTTTTTCTTTGACAACCCCGACATCCCGGCCGAGTACGAAAAGACAGTGCCGCAGGTCTTCCCCACCACCGCCCCCGGCAACTTTACCCGGCAGGACAACGGCTACTGGGTCATGACCACCTTCTATCCCTACCAGTGGGACCTGAACTACCGCAATCCCCGTGTCTTCAACGAGATGATGTACAACTTCCTGTTTTTGGCCAACAAGGGCATGGACATCATCCGCATTGACGCGGTGCCCTACATCTGGAAGGAACTGGGCACCAGCTGCCGCAATCTGCCCAGAGTCCACACCATTGTGCGGATGATGCGCATGATCGGCGAGATTGTCTGTCCCAGCGTCATTCTGCTGGGCGAAGTGGTGATGGAGCCGGTGAAGGTGGTTCCCTACTTCGGCACAGTGGACAAGCCGGAATGCCATCTTTTGTACAACGTGACCACCATGTGCACCACCTGGCACACGGTTGCCACCCGGGACACCCGCCTGCTGCGCAAACAGCTGGACAGCGTCAACAGCCTGCCGAAAGAGTACGTGTTCCTGAACTATCTGCGCTGCCACGACGACATCGGCTGGGGCCTGGATTTTGACACGCTGCGCGGCTGGGGCATGGAGGAAGTCCCCCACAAGAAGTACCTGAACGAGTTCTTCCAGGGCCACACCGAGGGCAGTGTCAGCCGCGGTGAGCTGTACAACGACGACCCCACCACCGGCGACGCCCGTTTCTGCGGCACCACCGCCAGCATGTGCGGCCTGGAAACTGCCACCACCCCCGAGGAGGAGGCCCTGGCCATCCGGCAGGATCTGATGCTGCATGCCATGATGCTGTTCCAGTCGGGTATCCCGATGCTGTACAGCGGCGACGAGATCGGCCAGCTGAACGACTACACCTACAAGCAGGACCCGGCCAAGGCCGCCGACAGCCGCTATGTCCACCGGGGCAAGCTGCCCTGGGACCGTGTGGCACAGCGCAGCGACGGCACCACCCC
Source organism: uncultured Subdoligranulum sp. (assembly GCA_904390925.1). GTDB lineage: Bacteria > Bacillota > Clostridia > Oscillospirales > Ruminococcaceae > Gemmiger. The sequence goes on along the minus strand of CAJFMB010000007.1, from coordinate 22,527 downwards.
CGCAGGGCAGATCTTTGAGGGTCTGCATCAGCTGGAGACACTGCGCCATGCCCATCCGGCCTTTGAGGCCAGCGCCGTCACCGATACGCTGGACACCGGCGACAACGCGGTGCTGGGCATGACCCGCTCGGACGGCAGCGAGGCGCTGGTGGGCCTGTTCAACTTTGCCAATGCACCGAAACAGGTCCCCCTGCCGGAGGGCAGCTATACCGATCTGCTGACCGGCACCGACTATGCGGGCACCGCACAAATGCCCGCCTACGGCGCGCTGTGGCTGCTGAAGAAATGAGGTATCCCCATGTTGTTTGTCTGGTATCCCGGCTGCAGCACCTGCAAAAAGGCAAAGGCGTTTCTGGATGCCCGCGGCGTCTGCTACACCGCCCGTGGCATTAGGGAAGAGCGCCCCACCGGGCAGGAACTGCGCCAATGGCAGGCGGAAAGCGGCCTGCCGCTGAAAAAGTTTTTCAACACCAGCGGCCAGCTGTACCGCAGCCTGGCGCTGAAGGACAAGCTGCCCGCCATGTCGGAGGAGGAACAGTTTGCCCTGCTGGCCAGCGACGGCATGCTGGTCAAGCGGCCGATTCTGGTTCTGGAAACCGGCAAGGTACTGGTGGGCTTCCGGGAGGCCGACTGGGCCGCCGCCCTGGGTCTGTAAGGGCTTGCCATTTTCCGCAATGATGCAACAAAAAATCCGTGTCAAGTGATTTGACACGGATTTTTTGCTTCTGCTTTTTGCCTTCCGGCAGTTTATCTGCGCACAGCGGCGCGCAGAGTTTCCACTTCCTCTGCGGTCAGTTCCCGGTAGCCGCCGGGGGCCAGCGCCGCATCCAGCGCCACCCCGCCGATGGCGGTGCGGTGCAGGGCATTGACGCCGGCATCATAGACGCCGAACATCCGCTTGATCTGGTGGTAGACTCCCTGCCGCAGCACCACCCGCACCAGGCAGGGGTCCTGTCCCGCCGGTTCGGCCAGGGCGGGGGCCAGCTTCTGGCCGTCGGCCAGCGTGACCCCCGCGGCAAAGCCGGCGGACATTTCCGGCGTCAGCGGGGTGTCCAGTGTGACCAGATATTCCTTTTCCACATGACGGCCGGGGGCCAGAATGTCGTGGGCCAGTCCGCCGTCATCGGTCAGCAGCACAAAGCCGGTGCTGGTCTTGTCCAGCCGCCCCGCCGGGAACAGCTGCCGCCGGGGATAGTCCCCCGCCACCAGATCGGTGACGGTGGTGTCCCTGCCATCCCGGGTGGCCGAGACAACCCCTTCCGGTTTATTCAGCATCAGGTAGACAAACTGCTGATACTGTCCCGCCAGCGGGCTGCCGTCCACACAGACCGCCGCCGTGTTTTCCTCCAGCTGGGTATCCGCCTTTTTGCAGACGGCACCGTTCACCGTCACGCTGCCCCGGGCAATCAGCCGGCGGCTGTCACTGCGGGAAAGCCCCAGCCGCTGGGACAGGTACTTGTCCAGCCGCATCACGGGCGTTCGGCGGTGATTTCCGCCGTGATGCCCCGTGTCACCCGGATCAGGTCCGCTGGGACGACCTCCACCTGGGTGCCGATCCGCCCGCCGGACACCAGCATGGTGGGTTGGCTCAGGCAGCTGGCATCGTACACCGTCTTGTACTGCTTTTTCATGCCCACCGGGCTGCATCCGCCGCGGATGTAGCCGGTGACCTTGTTGATGTCCGCCACATGAATCATGGCGACACTCTTGACACCGGCAGCCTTGGCAGCCTTTTTCAGGTCCAGCTCGGCCTCCACCGGCACCACGAACACATAATAATTGTGGTCCGCCCCCTGGGTGACCAGTGTTTTGAAGACCTGATCCGGATTCTGCCCGGTCAGGCGTGCCACGGTGGCACCGTCCACCGCGGTGCCCTCCTCGTGGGGATATTCATGTGCCGTATAGTTGACCTTGGCACGTTCCAGCATACGCATGGCATTGGTTTTTGCTTCCTTGCCCATGATAAACCTTCCCTTCCCCGGCGGTTTGAACCCGCCGTTCTGCCCCCTATTATAGAGAGGTGTCCCGCCATTGTCAAAGCAGGATTTCGCTTTGGCTTTCCGGGAGCAAAAGTTTTTTGTCCGGGAGGCTTGACTTTAGCATGTTAAAGTGCTAAACTGTGCATGCTGATTCAAATTCATTCCATTTACTGATAATAAGGAGTATCCGTATGATCGTCATCCTGAAACAGAACGCCCCCGAAGACAAGATTTCTGCCTTTTGCCGCGAACTGGAGACCATGGGCTTCCAGATCAACGATTCCAAGGGCAGCGACACCCATATTCTTGGCCTGATCGGCGACACCAAAGCCCTGAGCGAAAGCTGGCTTCTGGCCAATCCCATTGTGGAAAGCTGCCGCCGGGTATCCGAGCCCTACAAAAAGGCCAACCGCAAATTTCACCCCGATGACACGGTGGTGGAAGTGGGCGGCGTCCGCATCGGCGGCGGGCATTTTGCCGTGATGGCGGGTCCCTGCAGCGTGGAGAGCCAGGCCCAGATCACCGAGGTGGCAAAACGGGTCCAGAAGGCGGGTGCCTTGATTCTGCGCGGCGGCGCCTTCAAGCCCCGCACCAGCCCCTACTCCTTCCAGGGACTGCGGGCGGAAGGGCTGGAGCTGCTGTCCAAAGCCCGGGCGGTCACCGGACAGCCCATTGTCACCGAGCTGATGGACAGCGTCCACATTCCGCTGTTTGTGCGGGAAAAGGTGGACATGATCCAGATCGGCGCCCGCAACATGCAGAATTTTGAGCTGCTCAAAGCGGTGGGACGCACCAACATTCCGGTGCTGCTCAAGCGCGGCCTCTGCGCCACGCTGGAGGAACTGGTGATGAGCGCCGAGTACATCATGGCCGCCGGAAACCCCAACGTGGTGCTGTGCGAGCGCGGCATCCGCACCTTTGAAAACAGCATGCGCAATACTTTGGATATTTCCGCTGTGCCGATGCTGAAAAAGATGACCCACCTGCCGGTGATCATCGACCCCAGCCATGCGGCCGGCATTGCCTTCATGGTGCCCAGCCTGGCTGCGGCGGCGGTGGCCGCCGGGGCGGACGGCCTGATGATCGAGGTGCACAACGACCCTGCCCACGCCAAGAGCGACGGCGCCCAGAGCCTGACTCCCGACCAGTTCGACACCCTGATGGAGACCCTCCGGCCGGAGATTCAGTTCTTCGGCAAGGAGCTGAACTGATTTTCCCCTTATCCTTCCTTTTTACGCGCCGCCTGTCGGTTCCCCCTGGGTTCCGGCCAGGCGGCGCGGCTCTTTTTCACAGACAAAAACCGGCGGCCGGGCTTGAATACCCGACCGCCGGTCGTCTTATTTGGGTGTTACTCGGCAGCCACAGTGGCGTTGTCCACCAGCTGATGCATCAGCATGTCCTGCAGGACATTGGTCTTGACGTAGTTCTCGCCGTAGCCTTCCACATAGCTTTCCGGCGTAGCGGTGCTGAAATAATCATTGATGTTTTCCGCCAGGGCGGCATCGTCACAGACGACACCCTCCTTTTCGGCAACAGCCTGCATCAGCAGCGTCTGGCGGGCCATGCTTTCCACCGTGGAAGCACCTGTTTCCAGCAGTTCAGAGGCATCGCCATATCCCATGGCGGACAGCATATCATTCAGCGTCATGCCATAGTTCTGGGCGTAGGTATATGCGCTGTAGAGGTAGCAATCCTCAAAGAATTTGGTTACCTCGGCGGGTGCCTCCTGGAAGGTGGAATTATCCATCAGCTGCTGGTACACGGCATTGCTCATGCTGCTGAATACCATCTGGCTGCGCACATGTTCCCGCAGGTCTTCCACCGTTTTCAGGCCAAAATACTGGTTGATGTTTTCCTGGACCCATTCATCGGTGAGTTCCGGCAGAACCGTCTCATTGATGTAGTTCAGGGTGGTGACAAAGACTGCATCCTTGCCCGCCAGGTCGGCGTTGTTGTAATCGTCGGGGAAGGTGACATTGACATCAAAGGTCTCGCCGGGGGTATGGCCGGCAATCTGATCCTCAAAGTCGTCGATAAAGCTGCCGGACCCCAGGGTGATGTCATAGCCCTGGGCGGAACCGCCGTCAAATTCCTCGCCATCCACCGAGCCGACAAAGTCGATGTTGACGCTGTCGCCCATCTCGGCGGCACGGTCGGTGACCTGCTCCTGGGTGGCATAGCCGGACAGGATGTTCTGGTCGATGTAGTTGTCCACATCCTCGTCGGTGACCTCATCGGTACCGGCGGGCAGGGTCATGGCATTGTAGTCATCCGGCAGGGTGACGTAATCCAGCGCGGTGACTCCGGTCAGATAGCCGTTCTCATCAAAGGCATCGCTGTAGCTGAAATCTGCCAGGTAGGCGTAGGGATCTGCCGTCTCATCGGTGGCAGATTCGCTGGTGGAAGTCTGATCGGCAGCGGTATCCCCCGTCGCGGTCTCGCCGGTGGAAGCGCTGCTGTCTTCCTGGGAGCAGCCGGCCAGAACGGCTGCCATGGCCAAAGCCAGCGTCAGTGCGCCGGCACGGAATGTAATGTTGCGTTTCATTCGGTTTCTCCTTGTCTTGTCAGCAAGCGGCGCCGTTCCGATAACCCATGCGGCACCGTGGACTTTTTGCAATAGCTACTATTATACACCACACCGGGACGATTGTACAGTGTCAAAACGATGGCAAATCTGACGATCGTCCGCGGAAGCACCTTTGCGCAAAATGCTGATTTTTTTGCAGGTATTGGTTTTTTATGCGGGATTTGTTATAATGGGTATGTAGTATGGCACGCGCCAGCGGCGCCGTGCCGACGCAGCAGCGAATCCCGCGCAGGGCGCGCGGAAAAGGCTGCGCGCCTGACCTTTTGAAAGAGGTAGAATTACCATGTTGACAGCAATCACCGGTATCAACTGGGGCGACGAGGGCAAGGGCCGTATGGTGGACCTGCTCAGCCAGGATTATGACATTGTGGCCCGTTACCAGGGCGGCGACAACGCCGGCCACACCGTGAAAAACGAGCGGGGCAAGTTTGTTCTGAACCTGATCCCGTCGGGCATTCTGCGCCCGGAAGTCGTCTGCGTCATGGGCGGCGGTATGGTCATTGACCCCCACCACCTGGAAGGGGAGATCGCTCAGCTGCGGGAAAAGGGCATTGCCATCAGCCCCGACAACCTGAAGATCTCCGACCGCGCCACCATCACCATGCCCTTCCATGTGGATGAGGATGGCCTGGAGGAGGCCCGCCTGTCCAAGACGGGTGCCCAGTTCGGCTCCACCAAGCGCGGCATCGCCTACACCTACGGCGACAAGTTCATGAAAAAGACGCTGCGCATGGGCGACCTGCTGCACATGGATGAGGGTGTGCGCAAGCGCCTGAATACCATTGTCGAGTCCAAAAACCTGATTATGGAGCGCATCTACGGCCAGAAGCCTATCTCGGTGGATGAGATGTGGGCCTGGTGCCAGCATTACGCCGAGGTGTTCGCCCCCTACATCTGCAATGTGGGCGACTTCCTGGCCAAGGCTGACGATGCCGGCAAGAAGATCATGTTCGAGGCCCAGCTGGGTGCTCTGCGTGACATTGACTTCGGTATCTATCCCTACACCTCCAGCTCCAACACCATCGGTGCCTACGCCCCCATCGGCGCCGGCATCCCCGGCCGCAAGCTGGACCTGTCGGTGGGCATCATGAAGGCTTACTCCTCCTGCGTGGGCGAGGGTCCCTTCACCGCCGAGCTGGCCATGACCGAGGCGGATAAGGATGTCCTGCGTGAGCATGGCCATGAGTATGGCGCTGCCACCGGCCGTCCCCGCCGCGTGGGTCCCTTTGACGTGGTGGCCAGCCGCTACGGCGTGCAGTGCCAGGGCTGCGACGAGCTGGCCCTGACCCTGCTGGACGTGCTGGACTACATGGAGGAAATCCCCGTGGTGGCCCATTACAAGCTCAGCGACGGCAGCATCACCGATGTCTTCCCCATGGGCAAGACGCTGGACGACGCCCAGCCGGTGGTGGAGAAGCTGCCCGGCTGGCACTGTGACATCACCGCTGTGCGCAAGTTCGAGGATCTGCCCCAGGCCGCCCAGGATTATGTCAACTACATCGAGAAGGCTGTGGGCTGCAAGATCAAGTACATCTCGGTCGGCCCCGAGCGCGAGGCCTGCATCGTCCGGTAATTCCGGCCGCAGCGGGCGTCGGATGCCGGTGTGCTGCCGGCATACCGCTATCTGAACACCAGAGTTTCCCGCCGGGTCAGGGCAGATGCCCGAACCTGGCGGGAAACTTTATTGGTGCGTTGTCCACAGGGAAAGTGCGGCAAACTCTTTCCCTGCGGGCATATACTGTATGGATTGGGATTGCATCCATTGGAGAGGAGGCCCGGTGCCTTTCCCTGCACCGGGTACGAGGGAGTTGTATATTCAATGACTGATTTTCTGCTGCGTACCTTCATCAAAAACCTGCAGAATACCGCGGACAAGGCCGTGCGGTCGGCCTGCGGCAATCTGGCCTGCATTGTGGGTATTCTGTGCAACGTTTTTCTGTTTCTGGGCAAGTTCATCGTCGGCACGCTGTTCGGCAGCGTTTCCATCACCGCCGACGCCATCAACAACCTGTCGGACGCCAGCTCCAACATTGTCAGTCTGGTGGGATTCTGGCTGGGCGGCAAGCCGGCGGACAAGGAACATCCCTACGGCCATGCCCGGTATGAGTACCTGGCCGGGCTTGCCGTGTCGGTGATGATTCTGGTCATCGGCATCGAGCTGGGCAAGGAGAGTCTGGCAAAGGTCATCTCCCCCACCCCGGTGGAATTCAGCTGGCTGTCTACCTGTGTGCTGGTAGCCTCCATCCTGGTCAAGCTGTGGATGAGCGGCTTCAACCGCAAGGTGGGCAACCTGATCCACTCCGACACGCTGATCGCCACCGCCGCCGACAGCCGCAACGATGTGATCTCCACCTCTGCGGTTCTGGTGGCTTCCCTGGTGGCCCATTTCACCAACTTTGACCGTCTGGACGGCATCATGGGCCTGGCGGTTGCGCTGTTCATCCTGTACAGCGGCTTCGGCCTGGTGAAGGACACCCTGGACCCGATCCTGGGCGCCGCCCCTGACCCGGAACTGGTGGAGCACATCCAGAAAAAGGCCCAGTCCTACCCGGATGTGCTGGGCATGCACGACCTGATGATCCACGACTACGGCCCCGGCAACCGGCTGGTGAGCTTCCATCTGGAAATGCCCGCCGAGGGGGATGTGATGGCCATGCACGACGAGATCGACCAGATGGAAAAGGACTTTTTCGCCAACGACGGGCTGATCGTCACCATTCACTTTGACCCGGTGGTGACCAGTGATCCCCATGTGACCGAACTGCGGGAATTTGTGGAGAAAACCGCCCATGGCATTGATCCGGAGATCAACATCCACGATCTGCGCATTGTGCCGGGCAACACCCACACCAACGTCATTTTTGATGTGGCGGTCCCGCCGGCCTACTTTGCCAAGGGCAGCAAGACCGGCCGTGACCTGCTGAATGCGCTGCGGGATGCCGTCCGGGAAAAGTGGCCGGATCACTTCTGCGTCATTCAGCTGGAACAGCAGTATGCCGAGCTGGAACCCCAGGGCTGAACCTGTACTTTTTGCGCCGTTTGGCGTATGATAGAATCAAAAGCTGACCTGATACCGTCGCTGCACCCAACGTGCAGCGAGAAGCTGAAGGAGGATGTATATGGATTACAACAAGGCTGCTCTGGAACTGCACGGGAAGTTTCCCGGCAAGATTGCCGTGAAGAGCCTGGTGGAATGCCGCAACACCGATGCGCTGTCCACCGCCTACACCCCCGGCGTGGCCGAGCCCTGCCGCAAGATCAAGGCAAATCCCGAAGATGTCTACCGCTATACCTGCAAGGGCCGCATGGTGGCGGTGGTCTCCAACGGCACCGCGGTGCTGGGTCTTGGCAACATCGGCCCGGAGGCTGCCCTGCCTGTCATGGAGGGCAAATGCGTGCTGTTCAAGGAATTTGGCGGCGTGGATGCCTTCCCCATCTGCATTGATGCCAAAACCAAGGAGGAGGTCATTGCGGCGGTCAAGGCCATTGCCCCCACCTTCGGCGGCATCAACCTGGAGGACATCCGCAGCCCCGAGTGCTTCGAGATCGAGGAGACGCTGGAGCGGGAGCTGGATATTCCGGTCTTTCACGATGACCAGCACGGCACTGCCATCATTGTGCTGGCCGGCCTGCTCAACGCCCTGAAGGTGGTGGGCAAGAAGATCGAGGACATCCGCATCGTCCAGAACGGGCCCGGCGCCGCCGGCACCGCCATCATCAAAATGCTGATGACCGCCGGTGCCCGCCACATCATTGCGGTGGACGAAAACGGCATTCTGGTCCCGGGCCGTCCCGCGGGGCTGCCCGGCCACAAGGCCCACCTGGCCGAGATCACCAACCCCGAGCGGATGTCCGGCACACTGGCCGACGCCATCCGCGGCGCCGATGTCTTTATCGGCACCTCGGTGGCCGGCGCTCTGACCCAGGAGATGGCCGCCACCATGGCCAAGGACGCCATCGTCTTTGCCATGGCCAACCCCACCCCCGAGATCATGCCCGACCTGGCCAAGGCCGCCGGCGTGCGGGTGATCGGCACCGGCCGCAGCGATTTCCCCAACCAGGTAAACAATGTTCTGGCCTTCCCCGGTATCTTCAAGGGTGCGCTGTCTGTGCGTGCCCGGGACATCAATCCCACCATGAAGATGGCCGCGGCCCGCGCCATTGCCGGGCTGATCCCCGACGAGGAACTCAACGAAAACAACATCCTGCCCAAAGCCTTTGATCCCCGCATTGCAGGCGCTGTGGCCGACGCGGTGGCGAAAGCCGCCCGGGAAAGCGGCGCGGCACGGGTATGAGCATTCGGACGATTTCCGCCGCCGCCATCACCGACGCGGTGGAGCAGCTCTGCATCCAGGCCAACACCCGGCTGCCCGCCGACGTGAAGGCGGCACTGGATGCGGCTGAGGCCTCGGAGCCCTGGCCGCTGGCCAAGGAGACTCTGGGCCTGTTGCAGAAGAATCTCTGTGTGGCGGCAGACCGGGAGCTGCCCATCTGCCAGGACACCGGCATGGCCTGCATTTTTGTGGAGCTGGGCCGGGATGCCCACATTGACGGCGACCTGCAGGCCGCCATCGACGAGGGTGTCCGCCGCGGGTATGAGAAGGGCTATCTGCGCAAGAGCATTACCGCCGACCCGCTCAAGCGGGTGAACACCGGCGACAACACCCCTGCCTTTGTGACGCTGCACCTGGTGGAGGGCGACGGCTGCCGCATCACCATTGCCCCCAAGGGCGCCGGCAGCGAGAACATGAGCCGTCTGGCCATGCTCAAGCCCGCCGACGGTGTGCAGGGCGTCAAGGACTTTGTACTGGACACGGTGCGCCAGGCGGGTGCCAATCCCTGCCCGCCCATTGTGCTGGGCATCGGCATCGGCGGCAGCTTTGACAAATGCGCCATGCTGGCCAAGGAGGCGCTGCTGCGCCCGCTGGACCAGCCCAACGCCGACCCCTACTATGCAGCGCTGGAGACCGAGCTGAAGGACGCCATCAACGCCATGGGCATTGGCCCCCAGGGCTTCGGCGGTCGCACCACCTGTCTGGGTGTGGCCATCTGCCAGATGCCCACCCATGTGGCCTGCCTGCCGGTGGCAGTGAATATGAGCTGTCACGTGACCCGCCGGGCCAGCGTGGTGCTTTGAGTCCGAGATTTTTTCGGAAAAAGGAGGGTTTGCCATGCCGCTGAAAGGCAACGCAGCCATTGATATTTCCATTGACGGGGTGGGTGCACAGCCGGACGCCGTCCGCCGCAGCCGCTCCGACCCGGCCCAGGACCAGCAGGACCTGGACCCGCAGATCAGCAAAGCCGAGATGGAACTGGTCAACCGGCACCATGCCCAGGTAAAGGCCAGCTATCGCCGTGCACAGGAAGGAGAATGACCGTGCAGTATCGTTTGCAGACGCCGCTGTCCCCGGCCGATCTGGCTCCCTTGAAAGCCGGTGACACGGTATTGCTCTCGGGTGTGGTCTACACTGCCCGGGATGCCGCCCACGGCCGCATGATGCAGCTGCTGGACGAGGGAAAGCCCCTGCCCTTTGACCTGAAGGGTGCCGCCGTCTATTACGTGGGCCCCACCCCGGAACGTCCGGGCTGTGCCATCGGGGCAGCAGGTCCCACCACTTCCGGCCGGATGGATGCCTACACCCCCCGGCTGCTGGACCTGGGCCTGGCCTGCATGATCGGCAAGGGCAAGCGCAGCCAGGCAGTCAAGGATTCGGTGGTGAAAAACGGCGCCGTCTATCTGGCTGCCATCGGCGGGGCCGGTGCCCTGATGGCCGGCAGCATTGAAAGCTGCGAGATCATTGCCTGGCCGGATCTGGGCTGTGAGGCGGTGCGCCGCCTGGTGGTCCGTGACATGCCGCTGACGGTGCTGCTGGACGCCCACGGCGGTGATCTGTACCAGAGCGGCCCGGCCGCTTACCTGGCAGCGCAGGCTGCCAAGGCGTAATGAAGCGCAAATATGCGCGGCGCCTGGTGGCGCTCTGCATTGCTGTGGTGCTGGCGGTGGCATTTGCCGCGGCGGCGGTGGTGCAGACGCTGCATCTGCAGGATGCCCGCGCCGAGCAGGCTGTTTTGTCCGAACAGATTGCCGCTTTGCAGCAGCAGGTGAACGACCTGCAAACCCAGCTGACCGCAGAGCAGGCCGCCCGCGCCGCCGCCGAGGCACAGCTGTCCGATGCTGCCGCACGGGAAACCCAGTTGCAGCAGCTGGCGGATTTCCGCACCACCCTGACCGAGGGCAGCGAGCTGGGCCGGGTCTGGGTGGACGATACGGTGATCGACTGCACCATGTACTGGGGCGACACCGGCAGTCAGTTTGCCCAGGGGGCCGGTGTGCACTCGACCGACGGCTGTGTGCTGCCCGGTGAGAACGGCACGGTTTTTGTGGGTGCCCACACCGACACCTTTTTCAATGACCTGGGCTCGGCCCAGATCGGCGGCATCATCCATCTGGAGACCCCCTGGGGCAACTTTTCCTACCGGATCACCGAGACCAAGGTGATTGACGAGACCGAGGTGGACCAGTGCCGCTGGGGTGATACTGCGCCAAGCTGCATCCTGTATACCTGCTATCCCTTCGGCAGCACCTGGCATACCAATTTCCGGTATCTGGTCTATGCCGACCCCATCGCTCAGGACAGCAGCGGTGCCCTGCCGGATGACCTGGCCGGCCAGACAGCCGGGTAAGTTTTCCACAATTCCACAGATATTGCAATACCAAAAAACCTGCCAAAGAGGTCTTTGGCAGGTTTTTTGTTGCTGTATTTTTGTCAGGCATTGCGCTCCGGTTATTCCGCGGCTTCCGATGTATCCTTTCGGCCGGTTTTCCGGGACGGCCGTTCGGCCACCGTGGTACCCACGATGGCGGCAAACATCAGCACACAGCCCGTCAGCTCGGTGAGGGTCAGCTTCTGGCCCAGCATCAGCCAGCCGGACAACGCGCCGAAGACGCTTTCCAGGCACATGGCCAGGCTGGCGATGGTGGGGTCCAGGCCCCGCTGGCCGATGATCTGCAGTGTGTAGCCGATGCCGCTGGACAGAATACCGCAGTAGAGGATGGCCCCCGCCGCCCCGGCAATCTGCTGCCAGCTGGGCCGCTCGAAGACAAAGGTAAAGAGGGTGGACAGCACCGAAACGGTGGCAAACTGGAAAAAGCTCAGCTCCACCCCGTCGGCATGGGGGCTGTACCGCCCCACCAGAAGAATCTGCACCGCAAACAGCAACGCAGCCAGCAGCAGCTGCCATTCGCCGCCCGACAACGACAGGGTATCCTGTCCCGCCATGCACAGCAGGTAAAGCCCCGCCACACTGACCCCGATGCACAGCCAGATCCGCCACCCGGGACGATTGCCGGTGAAAAAGCCCGCCAGCGGCACCAGCACGATATACAGCGCGGTCAGGAAACTGGCCTTGGCGGTGGAGACGGTGCCCACCGCCATCTGCTGGGCGGCGGAGGCGGCGAACAGAAACACACCACAGAGTATCCCTCCCAGCAGCGCCTTGCGCCGGTCGGGGACGGCGGAGGCGGCGGGACGCGCCTGGAACCGCCGGGCCAGGCGGCGCCGGACCAGAATCAGTCCCGCCAGAAACACACAGGCCAGCCAGCTGCGGCAGGCCAGAAAGGTGTAGGCCCCCACATAGCCGCTGCCCACTGCCTGGGCCACAAAGGCAACGCCCCAGATCAGCGCGCCGAGGACCAGCAACAGGGTGTTGCGAATCTGATGTTGCTGCATAACATTCTCCTTCTGAATCAGATGTTCCGCCCGAAACGGACACAAAAGGCCGCCGGCCAGACACAGATTTCTCTGCACTGACCGGCGGTCGTCAGCAATCTTTTTCAGGCATCCGCGTTGCCGGCATCCGCATCCACCAGGGCATCGTCGGTCAGGCCGCTGATGCAGACCACACCGGTGGCATAGGCCACCGTCGAGTCAAAGGTGACGGTCGCCTTGTACCGCTTGCCGGCGGTCAGGCCGGTGACAGTGTGGGTGTGGCAGGTTTCGTCCGACGAGAAGTCAATGTAAATGGTGCTGTTGGGCACATAGGTGGTATGGGCATTGTCGTCCGACAGCTCCCACAGGGCGATCTTGTAGCTGTCAATGGAGGTCAGCGTCTCATCGGTGGAGCCATAGGCGGTGATGGTCACGCTGTCGCCGGCCGCCGTGAAATAGTCGGTATTGCCCAGCTTGTACAGGGAAATATCGTTGAAGGCAATGTACAGCTGGCCGTTCTGCAGCAGGGTATGGAAGCTGCCGGTGGGGTCAAAGCCTTCCGGCAGGGTGATGGAGCCGCCGGCCTCCGCGTGCAGCTCGTCCGCCTCGTCGTCGGTGGATGTGGTGCCCAGGCCCATGGCGTGGACCATATCCACCACCAGGCCCTTGGCCGTTTCCATCGGGTCGCAGGCGGTCAGGGTCAGGGCCAGCGCCGCCGCCGTCACCAGCGACAGGATTCTGTGATGCAGTTTCATATTCAGATGACCTCCGAAGGGTTCAGGATTTCAGGGCAAAGCCCCGGACAGACACAAAAAGACAGCCGGCCCGGGGGTATCAACTGTATTATACCCCATTTGCCCGGCTGCTACAAGCGAAAGTTTTGTAAATGGTCGGAGGATGTCACAGGCTGGCCGCATCGGGGGCACGGCACAGATCCTCCAGCGTGACGCTGTCCACATAGCGGTTGATGGCAGCATTCAGTCCGGCCCAGAATCCCAGCGTCTGGCAGAGATTGCGCCGCGGGCATTCCTCGGCGGTGGAGGCCAGGCAGGGAATGGAAGTCAGTTCCCCCTCGATGGCACGCAGGATCTCCCCTGCCGTGTACTGGGCAGCAGGCCTGGCCAGCCGGTAGCCGCCCTGGCTGCCCCGGCCGCTGACCACCAGCCCTGCCCGGGACAGGGGAGTGATGATCTGCTCCAGATATTTCAGGCTGATGCCCTGATTTTCGCTGACCGTCTTGAGGGGCACAAACTCGTCCGGTTTGTGCGCCGCCAGTTCCAGCATCAGACGCAGCGCATAGCGGTCCTTGGTGGAAAATTTCATGCAGTAAACTCTCCCATACATTCCGTCGGCCTGCTGACAGGCCCGGTAATTGGCTTATATATCATATCAAATCTCTATGGGTTGCGCAAGGGAAAGTGCCGAATTTGAACATATCGTACAGTTTATGCAACATTCGGGCTTTTTTCTGCGGAAAATCGCGCAAATTTTGCCTGTTTTTGGTTTTTTTGCGCCAAAAGGTTGACAGATCACAGGGATGCGGCTATACTTGCAAATGACAAAACCGCCTGTCGGGCGGCGTTCAGGGAAGGAGTTGCCGTATATGTACCGTCGTGATGGCATGATGATGTGCATGTGCAGTTTGCTGCGGCAACCTGTACTTGCTTCCCTGTGCGCATTTTCCGGCGTGTGAAAAGCAGGGAGTTCAAGGGCAGGGCGCTGCAAAGGCGCTCTGCCCTTTTTCTTTTGTTTTGCGCCTCGTTCTCGAGAGGGGCGCTGCGGTTTGTCACATTTTTTCCATCCAATACTTGCTAACAGGAGGATTTACCCATGAAAAAACTGATCTCTGCCCTGCTGGCCGGGGTGCTGGCCGTCAGCCTGGCTGCCTGCGGCGCCGGTTCCAATTCCGGCAGCACTCCGGATTCCACTTCTTCCGCCACCTCCGGCTCCGCCGCTTCCTCGGAGACGGCTGAGTTCACCGGCGACGGCTTCGACCCCAACATCGACTATGCGTCCCTGGCCGGCACCACCGTCAAGGTGGGCGCCTCCCCGGCGCCCCATGCCGAGATCCTGAAGGTGGCCGCCGATATTCTGGCCCAGGCCGACATCAACCTGGAAGTCGTCGAATTCACCGACTACATCCAGCCCAACACCGCCACCGAAAACGGCGAGATTGACGCCAACTACTTCCAGCATCAGAATTATCTGGACACCTTCAACGCCGAGAACGGCACCCATCTGGTTTCTGTGGCCAAGATCCACTACGAGCCTCTGGGCCTGTACCCGGGCAAGACCAAGAGCATTGACGAACTGGCCGACGGCGCCCAGATCCTGGTCCCCAACGACACCTCCAACGAAGCCCGTGCCCTGCAGCTGCTGGCCGCCCAGGGTCTGATTGAGCTGGACCCCGACGCCGGCCTGACCGCCACCAAGCAGGACATCACCTCCAACCCCAAGAATCTGGACATTGTGGAGATGGAGGCCGCCCAGCTGCCCCGCAGCCTGTCCAGCGCCGACATGGCCGTCATCAACGGTAACTACGCCACCCAGGCTGGTTTCTCCTCCGCCAAGGATGCCCTGGCCACCGAGAGTGCCGACTCCGACGCCGCCCAGATCTACCCCAACGTGCTGGTGGTGAAGGAAGGCCGGGAGAATGATCCCGTCATCCTGGCTGTGGCTGCTGCTTTGCAGAGCGACGCGGTCCGGGATTTCATCAACGAGACCTACGGCGGCGCGGTGGTTCCGCTGTTCTGATTTGGCCCTGCCCCGCGGGGATCTTGTTTCCACAGCTTATCTCATCGGAAGGAATGTCAGCGAATGATCGAGCTTAAACACCTTACCAAGCACTTCGAGACGCCAAACGGCACCGTGGCCGCGTTGGAGGACATCAATCTGTCCATCGGCGACGGGGACATTTTCGGCATCATCGGCATGTCCGGCGCGGGAAAATCCACGCTGGTCCGCTGCATCAATCTGCTGGAGCGTCCCGACCAGGGCACTGTCACCGTCAACGGCCAGCAGATGCAGAGTCTGTCCCCCGCCGGTCTGCGCGCGGCACGCCGGGACATTGCCATGATCTTTCAGCAGTTCAACCTGCTGATGCAGCGCACCTGCCTGAAAAACATCTGCTTCCCGCTGGAGCTGGCCGGCCGGCCCCGTGCCCAGGCCGAAGCCCGGGCACGGCAGCTGCTGGAACTGGTGGGTCTGCCGGACAAGGCGGACGCCTACCCGGCACAGCTTTCCGGCGGACAGAAACAGCGCATTGCCATTGCCCGTGCCCTGGCCACCGACCCGAAGGTGCTTCTGTGTGACGAGGCCACCAGTGCCCTGGACCCCAACACCACCCACTCGATTCTGCAGCTGATCCAGAAAATCAACCAGGAGCTGGGCATCACGGTGGTGATCATCACCCACCAGATGAGCGTGGTGGAGGAAGTCTGCAACCATGTGGCCATCCTGGACGGCGGCCGTGTGGTGGAACAGGGTGACGTGTCGGAAATCTTCTCCAACCCCAGAACCGATGCCGCCCGCCGGCTGGTATTCCCCGCCGGTGCCCCCCGCAGCGAGGGCGAGCTTCTGCCCGGGCGCCGGCTGGTCCGGGTTGCCTTCAACGGCACCCAGACCACCGACAAGCCGCTGGTGGCCAGCCTGGCCATCGAGTGCGGCGCGCTGGTTTCCATTGTGGCGGCGGACACCCGCCTGGTCCACGGCCAGACGCTGGGCAGCATGCTGCTGGCCCTGCCGGAGGACGAGGCCGCCGCACAGCGGGCCATTGACTATATCAGGGCCTATCCGGGCCTGAGCTTTGAGGAGGTGGAACACGCATGAGCGCACTGATTGCATCCATTGCCGCGTCCGATGAATGGCAGACCATGCTGGACACACTGCCGGATCTGCCCTTTGCCACCTGGGAAAGTTTTTACGCCACCGCGCTGACCACCCTGCTGGCACTGGTCATCGGGCTGCCGCTGGGCGTTCTGCTGGTGGTGGGCGATAAAAACGGTCTGCTGCCCCTGCCCCGCTGGCTGATGACGATTTTGAACATTGTCATCAATCTGCTGCGCAGCGTTCCCTTCCTGATCCTGATGATCATGGTACAGCCGCTGGCCCAGCTGATTCTGGGCACCACCATCGGCACGGTAGCATCCATTGTCCCGCTGGTGGCCGCCAGCTTCCCCTTTGTGGCGCGCCTGGTGGAAACCAGCCTGCGTGAGGTGGACGGCGGCGTGGTGGAGGCCGCCCAGAGCATGGGCGCCACCCCCTTCCAGATCATTGCCAAGGTCATGGTTCCCGAAAGCATGCCCAGTCTGATCTCCAACGTGACCATTGCTCTGACAACGATTCTGAGCTACTCGGCCATGGCCGGCATCATCGGCGGCGGCGGTCTGGGTCAGATCGCCATCAACTACGGTTACTACCGGTACAAATACCTGATCATGGTGGTGGCCACCGCCCTGCTGGTGATCCTGGTACAGGTGTTCCAGAGTGTGGGCACCTGGCTGGCAGTCCGCTGTGATAAGCGTTTGCGCAAATAACTGCCGTTTTTCCCAAAAGCGGCAGAGAATTTCAAAGCACGGCACGGGCCGTCCGGTTTTTGCAAGCAGACCGGACGGCCCGTTCTGTTTTTTCCGTTCATGAAACGGCAAAAGTTTTTTGACTGTTCTTTCATCCGGCTTTGATTTCTTTTCCACAGCCTCGGAATAAGATAAGGATGCAAGCAAAAAAGATGCGGGATCTTCCACCGCCAGAGCATTTCCCACTGAGCCTGACGCCATGCCAGGGCAGCCGCCCGGCGCAGGCCAGACAACAAACAATGCCGAAAGGCTTTTATATAGAGAAAAGCAGATCCCACTGTACAGGACAGTGGGATCTGCTTTGTTTTGTGATGTTGTGGTGTTACTGCTGGTCGTCGGTCTTTTGGGCGCTGCTGTGCTTTTCCAGATGTTCCCGCAGGCGGGTCATGGTTTCCTCGCTGACCACATGCTCAATGCGGCAGGCATCCTGCGCGGCAGTTGTCGGGTTGACCCCCAGCTCGGTCAGCAGGCGGGTCAGCAAAAGATGCCGGCCGTATACCCGCTCGGCGACCTTGCGCCCCTCCTCGGTCAGGGTTAGGGCTCCATCGTGGGGGTCCATGGCGATCATGCCAGCGGTCCGCAGCAGGCTGATGGCACGGCTGACGCTGGGTTTTGTCACGCCCAAACGATCCGCCACGTCCACACTGCGAACATAGTTTTTTTCCTTACTCAACATCAAAATGGCTTCCAGATAGTCCTCGCGTGATTCCGTTGCGCGCATGGCGGGTGGGCCTCCTTTCGCAGGCAGCGGCAAAAATGCCGCCAAGTGAGTTGCCGCGTTCCCGCCGCAGGGCGGCAGCCAGAGTGCATAGCCAAGAGCGGCATGCAGTCAGAGAAGTTTGAAGTAACAGTTGCTGTCCGGCAAAAATTCCGACATGAAAGACGCTGAGCGCAACAAGTTCCCGGTTCAGGTTGCACAAAAGGCTGCGGCGTTATGCTGTTAAAAATATTGTACCCCATTTTTAGGCATCTGTAAAGAGTTTGTCTAGCGCAACATCGTCAAAAAAGAGGAATTTTCCTCAATATTTCTCCAAAGAGCACTTTTTCCATTGTAAAAATGCTGATATCAATTCCCGTTTTCAACAAAACGTTAACGTTTGTTTACTAAATTCACCTTAACCAGCAGTTGCTCAGTTATGCCCGGTTCCGGCGGGCGGGTGCCGGACGTGGTACAGGCTGCCGCCGATGCCGCCATACCAAGGCGCAGGCAGTCCTCCAGCGGCAGGTTCCGGTCAAGACCGCAGGCCACCCCCGCCAGCATGGCGTCCCCCGCCCCCACTGTGGACCGCGGGGCCACCGGCAGCGCCGGGGCATACCAGGCGTGCTGTCCCGAGACAAAACAGGCCCCCTTTCCGCCCATTGAAATGCAGACAAGCCCCACGCCCCGCCCGGTCAGGGTCAGGCCCATGGGGATCAGCGCATCCGGGTCCTCGGTGGTTTCCACCCCGAAATACTGGCACAGTTCGTATGCGTTGGGCTTGACCACATCGGGGCAGGCCTCCACCGCCCGGGCAAACAAGGGGCCGTCGGCATCCGCCAGGACCCGGCTTCCCGCCGCACGCAGCCGGGCGGTCAGCGTCCGGTAAATGTCCTGCGGCACGCCGGGACCGATGCTGCCCGCCAGCACAAACAGGGTGCCGGGTCCGGCATGGTCCAGCAGTTTCCGGGTCAGGGTTTCCAGCTGTTCCGGGGTTGCTGCCGGGCCGGATTCATTCAGTTCCGTCAGGGAGCCGTCCGGCTCCACCAGTTTCAGATTGGTGCGGGTCTCGCCGGAAAGGCTGACAAAATCCGGCGTGATCCGGCCCCCCGGCCAGGCGCGCAGCGTATCCACCACCATCCGGCCCGCCTGCCCTGCCGCAAAGCCGCACGCAATGCTCTGCCGGCCCAGCGCCGCCAGCATTTTGGAGACATTGATTCCCTTGCCGCCCACATCCTGTTCCACCCGGCCCAGCCGGTTGAGGGCATGGGGATGCAAAGCCTCAATGCTGGCGGTCCTGTCAATGGCGGGGTTCATGGTAACTGTCACGATCACAGCGATGCACCGTCCTTTTTGCTTTCTGAGGGAGTGAAGTTCTGTCTGGCATCGTAGCACGCTGAACAGGGTTTGTCAACGGGGGGTCCCACCAGGCGGGCCACCACCGCGCCGGCGGTCAGTGCCAGCCCGAACCAGCCGATCAGCGGATACAGTGCCGCCACCAGCTGCCCGAAGGGAGCCCCCGAGGCGGCAAACCCTGCCAGACCCACCAGCAGAACTTTCCAGCGGCCACGACCTTCTTTGCCGGGCAGTGCCTCGCAGACGCTGAACAGCAGCGGTGCAGCGGTGGTATAGCCCCCCGCCAGCAGCACCGGTACCGCCGCAGCCACAGCCCGGGGCCAGAGGTCTGCCACCAGCGCCACCGCCGGGGCGGTATCGGCCAGGGCGGTGGGCATCCGGCAGAAAGCCAGGTGCAGCAACACCAGCGCTGCCCCGAATCCGCCGCAGCCCAGCCAGGCGGCGATGATACCGCTGCGGGCAGGCAGACGGCTGCCCATGGCCTGCAGAAAGGGGGCCAGCAGAAACAGGTTGTACCCCGCATAGACAAGCGCCGCCATCCACCAGCTGCGTGCCGGAGGGTCCGCAGCGGCAGCAAGCGGTTCCGCCGGCGGCGCCGTCAGCAGAGTTCCCAGCGCCGCCGCCAGCACAAAGGCCACAATCAGGGGTCCGGCCCGCCCCAGAATGTCAGTCATGCGGCCAAGACCCGCCAGGACGGTGACCAGCGTGACAACCAGCATTCCCGCCCGGCCCAGCAGGGCAGGCAGACCGAAGCCTGTCTGCACCAGTGCCCCGGCCCCGGCCAGCATGACAGTATAGACCCCGAACAGCAGCAGCGGAGACGCCCCCGCCAGCAGCCGTCCCGCCAGTGGCCCGCAGCAGGAAAAGGCGTTCTGCCGCCCGGTGAGCAGCAATGCCGTGCCAACGCCCAACAGGACCGATGCCAGCACCCCGCCCATTGCCCCCCGTTCCCGCCCGTACACGGTGAAAAACTGCAGCACTTCCTGTCCGCTGGCAAAGCCGGCCCCGATCAGGCAGGCAATGACAGCCCCCGCTGCGGCAATGGTTCCGGGCTTGTGCGGATGTGGCATAGCGTTTCCCTCCCCTCGACACAGGGTATGCGCTTTTCCCAACCGGCAGAAGCCGGAAACAGCCACAAAAAAGCAGCCTCCCATACAAAAGAGACTGCCGATCGCTTTTTCTTATTTGTTTTTTGCCGCCTTGTCCTGGGCGGGCAGGTCCGGCTTGGGGAAGGTCACCCGGATGGTGGTGCCGGTCCCCACCTGGCTTTTCAGGTCAATGCGGGCACCGTGCAGCATGGCGATATGCTTGACAATGGCCAGCCCCAGACCGGTGCCGCCGGTGGCTTTGCTGCGGCTTTTGTCCACCCGGTAAAAGCGCTCGAACACGCGGGTCTGGCTTTCCTTGGGGATACCGATGCCGTTGTCCTCCACGCTGAACCAGGGGCAGCCGTCCTCGCCGGTACCGCAGCGCATCCGGACATGTCCGCCGGGCCGGTTGTAGCGCACCGCGTTGTCGCACAGGTTGGTGATCAGCTCGGACAACAGATCGCTGCTGCCCATCACCACCGTGGGCCGTGCATCGCTTTCCACCGTCACATAATTCTTTTTGGCGTTGACCGTCATGTTGGCGGCCACATCCTGCACCAGCTCGTCCAGATGGACCGGCTGGACGACAAAGTCCTTTTTCCGGTCCTCGTCCCGCATGCTGTCCAGTTCGGAAAGCTGCAGGATGTCCGCCACCAGCGAGATCATCCGCCGCGCCTCCTTGTGGATGCGCTTGGCAAAGCCGGGAATGTCCTCCGGCCGGACCATGCCGGTCTCGATCATCTCGGCAAAGCCGGAAATGCTGGTCAGCGGGGTCTTGAGTTCGTGGCTGACATTGGCGGTGAATTCCCGGCGCATGGTCTCGTTGTCCTCCCGCAGCTTGCGGTCCTGCTGTACCGTGTAGGCCAGCGGTTCCAGCTCCACATAAGGGACATAGGCCTCGATGTCGTCCAGGTGATCGGCCATACAGGTGATGGGCCGCACCAGCCGCCGGGTCAGCCACCAGGCAAAGAGCGCCCCCAGAACCAGCATGACCAGGATTCCGCCTGCCAGCCAGGGCAATGCCTGGGTGTAGGACATCCACAGATCGTCCGCGTCATCCGCCAGGCGCAGGATGTTTCCGTCCGACATCCGCAGCGCATAGTAATGGGTCTCGTAACCCACCGTGCGGCTTTTCCGGGTGGCGGCGCCCGAGCCTTCCGTCAGGGCTGCCTGCACCTCAGGACGGTTCAGATGATTTTCCAGCTCCCCGGCGTTGGAGGAGTCATACAACACGGTACCGTCCGGCTGGATCAGCGTCAGCCGCAGCGAGTCCTGCATGGGCATATAGTCGTCCAGGGCCTCCACGCCGTGGCTGTCATAGGCCACCGCCACCGCCCGGGCAGTGCGGGACAGGTCCTGGTCCAGCTGCCGGCCAAAGGCACCGTGAAACAGCACCGCCGTGCCCAGCGCGGTCAGCAGCACACAGACCAGCGCGATCAGGGTCAGACACTTCCAGATGCGCCGGGCCATGCTTTCAATTCGCTTCATCGCCGGCCTCCGCATCCAGTTTGTAGCCCACCTTGCGCACCGTCTGGATCACGTCGCCGGCATCGCCCAGCTTCTGGCGCAGGGTACGCACATGCATGTCGATGGTGCGGGATTCCAGCAGGTCATCGGTGTCCCAGACCGCTTTCATGATGCGTTCCCGGGCCAGCACCTCGCCGGGATGCTCCAGGAAGAAATGCAGCAGCGAGTATTCCTTGAAGGTCAGCTCCACCGGGGTGCCCTCCACCGTGACGGTACGGGACAGATCATTCATGACAATGTTCCCGAACCGAAGCACACCGGCCGCGGAGGGGGCGTCAGCGGCGGCACGGCGCAGCACCGCCTTGACCCGGCTGATGAATTCCAGCACACCGAAGGGCTTGGTGATATAGTCATCCGCACCGTGGTCCAGCCCGCGGACCACATCAATCTCGCTGGATTTGGCGGTGACCATGATGACCGGCACCGACCGGGTGGAGGCATCCTCCCGCAGCCGGGCCAGAATCGAGATGCCGTCCTCATCCGGCAGCATCACATCCAGAATGACCAGTTCCGGCAGGCGGCTGTGCACCGCCGTCCAGAAGCTTTTGCCGTCGGCAAAGCCTTCCACCTCGAAGTCGTTTGTCTGCAGCGCATACTTTTCCAGCTCGCGGATACTGGAATCATCCTCGACGATATAAATCATGTTGCTTCCTCTTTCTCTTGCGGGCCGCAATCCTCAGACGGCGCAGTCCGGCATGGTATTGATTTTATTATACCGAATTCCCCCGGTTTGTCGACACCACAGTACCGTAAACTGTATGTAAAATCTGTGTAAATTGCCGGGCAGACAAAAAAGCGGCAGCCGGTCTTGATTTTATCGCCGGGAGGTGGTACAATAATCAGGTATCAGCCGGTGTGTTGGAATTGGCAGACGAGACGGACTCAAAATCTACTTCGTAGAATGTTGGGTGCCCTGGCAAAACCCTTGATAAATCGGCGCTTTCACAACTTCATATTTTCATTTGGTTTTAATATCCCTCCCGCACATCCCTCCAAAATCTGAGATGTGC
>CAJFMB010000006.1 GCA_904390925.1 uncultured Subdoligranulum sp. | reverse complement strand
ACCGCCTCGGTCACCACGCCCACAACGACGCGGCTGATCTCGGCGCCCAGGTCGATGAGCTCCTCCACCTCGAACCCGCAGGAGAAGAGTTTGCGCTCCAGCTCCTGGGCCGAGACATCAATATCCACATATTCCTTCAACCAACTGAATGGTACTTTCATGGTGCGTTTCCTCCTTTACCGTCAGTCCTTGAACTGTTTGAGGAAACGCAGATCGTTTTCAAACAGCAGACCGATATTGTTGATGCCGTACTTGAGCATGGCGATACGCTCGATGCCGATGCCAAAGGCAAAGCCGGAATAGACATTGGGGTCGATGCCGCAGTTTTCCAGCACGCTATGATGGACCACACCGGCGCCCAGGACCTCGATCCAGCCGGTGTGCTTGCACAGCGGGCAGCCCTTGCCGCCGCACTCGAAGCAGGAAACATCCACCTCAACGCTGGGCTCAGTGAAGGGGAAGTAGGAAGGACGCAGCCGGGTCTTGACACCCTCGCCGAACAGAGCCTGGACAAACTTGTCCAGCATGCCCTGCAAATCGCACAGGGTGATGCCCTTGTCCACAACCAGACCTTCCATCTGGTGGAACATGGGAGAATGGGTGGCGTCCGAGTCAGAACGGAAGACACGGCCCGGCACCAGCACCTTGATGGGAGGCTTTTCCCGGTCCATGACGCGGATCTGGCCGCCGCTGGTCTGGGTACGCAGCACAATGTCGTCCGCCACGTAGAAGGTGTCCTGCATATCGCGGGCAGGATGGTTCTTGGGCACATTCAGGCGGGTGAAGTTGTGGTCGTCGTCCTCAATCTCGGGGCCTTCGTAGATTTCAAAGCCCATACCGGCAAAGACATCCACGATCTGGTTCTTGACCAGCGTGATGGGATGCAGGTTGCCCATTTCCCCGCGGGTGCCGGGCATGGTGATGTCCACAGCCTCGGCCTTATTGCGGGCCTCCAGCTCAATGCGCTCGATCTCGGCGCTGAGCTGCTGGTAGCGGGCTTCCGCCCAGGTCTTGCACTCGTTGATGGTCTTGCCGGCGGCGGGGCGCTCCTCCTTGGGAACGTCGCGCAGGCCCTTCATCAAAGCGGGCACACTGCCGTTCTTGCCCAGATATTTCTGCCAGAAGACGGAAAGTTCCTCTTTGCTGCGCACAGCGGCAGCGTCGGCTTCCAGCTGCTCCTTCAGCGCGCGGATTTTTTCTTCCATAGTACACCTCTCAGTTTTTTCGGTCGTGCAAACTGACACATTGAAAAAACGGCCCCGTCCCTGGCCAAAGGGCCAATGGGACGAAGCCGTTTGCAACACTCCGCGGTACCACCCGTATTCCGCCGTACATGCCACGGCGGCGCTTGTTTCTGCCGGTAACGGTGCAGAGCCGTCCCGTGTTACTTGCGTCAGCGGATATTTTCTTCCACTGTGGTTCCCACGGGCCACTCGGGAGCGAACTTCGGCACAGTGCCGTTCGGGGGATCTTTCAGCCGGTGGGTCCCCTCTCTGCCATGCCGCAACATGCGGCGTCCGGGCAGCTGTACTTACTCTCTCCGTCAAGGTGTTTTGCCATAGACTGTACTCTATTGTATGCGTGCGAAGGGCATTCGTCAAGAGGTACCAGTGAATAATTTTGCGTGTCTGCAACTCCGGGTGGCATTTTTGCCTGTCGTTTTTCACGTTCCAACACAAAAAGCCGTGCCCTGCGGCACAGGGAAGCGTTCAGACGGTTCCCCGGCACAGGACACGGCAGTGGCTTTTGAGGATGGTATCAGTTGTTGCGGCTGCGGCCCAGCAGGCGCAACACATACAGGAAGATGTTGATATAGTCAAGATAAAGCTGCAGTGCACCGATGATGGAACTCTTTTGCAGCATAGCCTCGTCGCCGCCAAAGTAGCTGTAGAAGGCACGGAGCTTCTGGGTGTCATAGGCCGTAAAGCCCATGAAGATCAAAAGGCCGACGGCGCACAGCAGCACGTCAAACAAGCCGAAACCGGTCATGAAGATCATGCTGAACACAGCGCCCAGAAGCGAGACGATCAACAGCGCCATCAGACCGCCGAACAGCATCGGCCCCCAGCCGATCAGATTCCGCTTGGTGCGCCAGCCGTAAACGGCCATAATACCGAAGTAAATCGCACCGACCAGGAAGGCCAGAATCAGGGTGGAAAGGTCATAGATCACGAAATAAACGCTGAGGTTGATGCCGGTCAGTGCCGCATAGCCAAAAAACAGCGCTGTTGCGGTGGCAGGGCGCAGCTTTTGCACCCGCATTGAGAGGACCGCCACCAGAACCAGTTCCGCAATGGACAGTGCAAACACCAGTCCCGTGGTATAGAGCACCACAAAAGCACCGGAAAGCACCGTTGCCAGTGCGACGGCGAAGGTAAGCATCAGGCCGGCAAACATCCAACCGAAGGTGCGGGCCATATACTGCCCCATCGACAGGTAGGGGCTTTCGGCGTAGCCCATGGTGGGCGCCTGATAGCGGGATTGCTGATACTGCTGGTATGCCTGTTCATACCGGTCGGTCTGGTCGTTGCCATCCCGGCGCGGGTCATTTTCATAATATGCCATAGTTGATTTCCCCTTTCTGTTTGGGTACACTTATTATATACCCAAATATCCGAAAGATGTGTAAATTATATATGAACAGCGGAAGAATTTTGGTCAAACGTTGTTTTTGTTCCTTTCCGCTGTTCCAAAAAGGAGCGTTGTATGCCCTGTCGTGATGCCCCCCTCGGGATTTATCTGCACATTCCCTACTGTCCTGCCAAATGCCGGTACTGTGACTTCTTTTCCCGTCCCGGTTGCCGGGAGGTCCCGCAGGCTTACTGCGACGCCCTGCTGCGGGAGCTGAAAAAAGACAGCCGCCGCCCGGTCACCCTGTATTTCGGGGGCGGTACCCCGGCGCTGCTCTCCCCTGTTCAGGTTGCCTCCCTGATTGAGGCTGCCAATCCCGTTCCCGGCGCGGAAATCACGCTGGAAGCCAACCCCGATGTGGTGGATCTGGAAAAGCTGAAAGGCTTTCGTGCTGCCGGCGTGACGCGGATCAGCTTTGGCGTGCAGAGCGCTGACGATGCCCAGCTGCGGCGGCTGGGACGCACCCACACGGCAGCGGGCGCCTCCAAAGCGCTGAACTGGGCGGTGCAGGCAGATTTTCCCGAAATCTGCGGCGACATTATGCTGGCGTTGCCCGGCTACACAAACGCCGAATTTGACCGCACGCTGGCACTGCTGAAATCCGGCGGCTGCACCCATATTTCCGCTTACTTACTGAAAATTGAGCCGGGCACGGCATTCTATAAAAATCCGCCGTCGGATCTCCCGGACGGGGACGCGGCGGCGGACTTTTACCTGTACGCGGTAATGCGGCTGGAGGAGGAGGGCTATCCCCAGTATGAGATCAGCAATTTTGCTGCCCCCAAGCACCGGGGTCGGCACAATATGCTTTACTGGGACTGCCAGGATTACCTGGGGCTTGGACCGGCTGCCCACAGCTGCATGGGCCGTGTGCGCAGTTTCTGGCCCACGGGGCCGGATGCGGTATCTGATTTCATTTCCGGCAAACTTACCCCTGAGACAGAGGGCCTCTGCGACGCGGAGGACTACCTG
Source organism: uncultured Subdoligranulum sp. (assembly GCA_904390925.1). Classification (GTDB taxonomy): domain Bacteria; phylum Bacillota; class Clostridia; order Oscillospirales; family Ruminococcaceae; genus Gemmiger. The sequence goes on along the minus strand of CAJFMB010000006.1, from coordinate 52,510 downwards.
ATGCTGCGGCTGCGGCTGCGGGACGGCCTTGACTTGAAAGCATACGCAGAACGTTTTGGCGGTACGCTGAACGAGACTCAGCTGGATTTTGTCAAGCAGTGTGTGGAGGCCGGCTATGCCCGATTGGACGGGCAGGTGCTGTCCTTGACACCGCGCGGCCTGCTGGTACAAAACGGAATTGTGTCGGAACTGATGGCAGAGGAATAACACCCCACCCGACACATAAAAATAACAACATACCCCCTGGGACGGATATTTGTCCCGGGGGGTTGGTTATTTTGTGTGCCGCCGGACTGTCAAAGTAGCAGGACGGTCAATGATCACTGTTTGGCACGCGCTTCTGTGTACAGTTCCACCGCTGCGATCATGTCCAGGCCAGGGACAGACAGTTCAACCGCATGGAGCCGGTGTTCGCCCCGTTCCAGTGTACCGCTTTCCTCCGCCATATGCAGGCCGGTCAGTGCGTACATGGAAGCCGACAGCAGCGACGCATACAGAGCCACCAGCACCACCGGCACCAGCAGAAGACCCACCACCGTCACCGCCATGGCAATGCACAGCGCAAAGGCCAAAAGATACAATGGCACATGAAACAGCTTGATTCTGCGCGCCCAGACAAGCAATTCCCATTCCAGTTCTTTATGCTGGGAAAGAATCATGGAATACACCACATTCGGCACTGTGACGACAATCACCAATGCCGCCAGCGGCCAGAGCACACCCTCCAGCATCCCCTGCCAGAGGAACATGCCCGCCATCACAGCCAGGCAGAGATAGGGAAACACGATCAGCAGAATCAGCAGCCATTTGGCTTTCATGAAGTTTTCTCCTTATTTCAGTGGAAATGGGACCGATCACATATTGAAGAAGCTGACCTGGCTGGTGTCGGGCAGGCTGCCCAGGGCACCAACATCCCGCAGCTTTTCCATGATGGCGCTAGAAACGCCGCTGGCCTGTTGCAGCTCCTCAATGGAAATATACTGCTGCCCGTCAATGGTGGCTTTTTCCAGTGCAATGGCTGCGGTTTCGCCCACACCTTTCAGGGCTGTGAAGGGCAGACGGACCTTGTCGTCCTCCACCACATACTTGCTGGCATAGCTTTTGCCCAGCTCAATGGGCAGGAAACGGTAGCCGCGCTGCAGCATCTCGTTGACGATCTGAAGGCTGACCAGCGTGTCTTCGTCCTTGGCGTTTTTCTCCTCACGCAGGCGCTGGTTGACCTCACGGATATGGTCCTGCGCAACCCGGACGCCGCCGATGGCGGCCTCGTAGTCGATATCCTCGCCGCGGACGGTAAAATAGACCGCATAGAAGATTGGCGGATGGTAAACCTTGAACCACATCAGACGAATGGCGGCCATCAGGTAGGCAACGGCATGCGCCTTGGGGAACATATACTTGATCTTGCGGCAGGACCCGATGTACCAGTCAGGCACGTCGTGTTCGCGCATGGCCTCCTCCCAGCCGGGCTGGAAGCCGCCTTTTGCCACCTTGCCCTTTCGGACGGCCTCCATGATGTCAAAGGCCATCTTGGGTTCCAGCCCCTTGCGCAGCAGGTACAGCATGATACTGTCACGGCAGCCGATCACTTCCGAAATGGTGCAGACCTTGTCCCGGATCAGTTCATCGGCATTGTTGGTCCAGACGTCGGTGCCATGGGAAAGTCCGGAAATCTGGATCAGGTCGGAGAAGCTCTTGGGCTGGGCCTCCAGAAGCATACCACGGACAAAGTTGGTGCCCATTTCGGGGATGCCGAAAGTGCCTGTCTGGCTGCCGATCTGTTCCGGTGTGACACCTAACGCCTCGGTGGAGGTAAGCAGGCTGATGACCTTGGGGTCGTTCATCGGCACTGAGGTGATGGGAATGCCGGAATACTCCTCGAAATACTTGTAGAAGGTGGGCACATCGTGGCCCAGCTCGTCCAGCTTGAGCAGCGTATCATGCAGGTATTTGAATTCGAAGTGGGTGGTGAGCAGGCCGCCCTTCACATCGTCGGCCGGGTGCTGGATGGCGCAGAAATCGTAGATGTCAAAGGTGGAGGGCACAACAACCATACCGCCGGGATGCTGACCGGTGGTACGCTTGACGCCGGTACAGCCGATGCAGAGGCGGTTTTCCTCGGCACGATTGACGGTTTTGCCCCGTTCCTCCAGGTATTTCTTCACATAGCCGTAGGCGGTCTTGTCCTGCAGACCCGAAACCGTACCCGCCTTGAAAACGTTTTCCTTTCCGAAGAGTTCTTCGGTATAGCGGTGGACATTGGACTGGTATTCTCCCGAGAAGTTCAGGTCAATATCCGGTTCCTTGTCGCCGTAGAAGCCCAGGAAGGTCTCAAACGGAATGTCGTGGCCATCCACAATCATGGGGTGTCCGCAGACCGGGCAGTTTTTGTCCGGCAGGTCAAAGCCGTCCGCCACACTGCCGTCGGTGATCCACTCGCTGTGCTTGCATTCAGGGCAGAGATAATGGGGCGGCATGCTGTTGACTTCGGAAATACCGGAGAAGTGCGCCACAGCCGAGGAACCGACGGAGCCACGGCTGCCCACCTGATAGCCGCCTGCGTTGGAGAAAGCCACCAGCTTGACCGCAATGACGTACAGAACTGCGTAGCCATGGCCGCAGATGGAGTCCAGCTCCTTTTTCAGCCGTTCGCGCAGGATTTCAGGCACCGGGGTGCCGTAATCCCGGGAAGCATGGTTCCAGGTGGCTTCCCGAAGCTGGTCCTCGGCGCCCTCGATGGAGGGCGGATAGGTGCCCCGGGGAATGGCCCGCAGGTTGTTGTCGATGGTGGCAGCGATCTTGTTGGGATTGGTCACCACAATCTCGTGGGCTTTCTCCTTGGGCAGATAGCTGAAATCGTTCAGCATATCGGTGGTGGTTCGATAGTAAAGCGGCGCCTGATGGTCGGCGTCCTTGAAGCCGTTGCCGGCCTGCAGAATGGCGCGGTAGATAGCATCCTCCGGCTCCTGGAAGTGAACGTCTCCGGTGGCAATGACCGGCTTGTGCAGTTCCTCGCCCAGCTGAATCACCGTGCGGTTGAAGTCCATGACCTTTTCGATGGAATCCAGCTGGCCGCCCCGGACCATAAACTCGTTGTTGCCCAGGGGCTGCACTTCCAGAATGTCATAGTAATCGGCAATCTTGAGCAGCTCATCGTGACTTTTTCCGGCCACAATGGCACGGTAGAGTTCACCCGCCTCACAGGCGGAACTGAGCAACAGACCTTCGCGGTATTTGTTCAGCAGGCTGCGGGGCACACGGGGCTTCTTGAAGAAATACTGGGTGTGGGCCGCGCTGACAATCCGGTAAAGGTTTTTCAGGCCGATCTGGTTTTTGACCAGGATAATCAGGTGATAGTATTTTTTCTTGAGCACCTCTTTGTTGCCACCCAGACCGGTATTGATTCCGGCGACGGTGTGGATATCCTTCTCGCCCAGGTCCTCCAGCATCTTTTCAAAAATGCGGGCCAGAGCCATGGCGTCATCCACGGCACGGTGATGGTTGAAGGGCGGAATTTCCAGATGCTTGTTGATGGTGTCCAGCTTGTAGTTGTGCAGTCCCGGGAACAGTGCCTGTGCCATGGGGACCGTATCAATATAGGTGTTGTCAAAGGAAATACCCGCATGCTGGGCGGCATGGCGCAGAATCAGCATATCAAAGCCGTTGGCGTTATGTGCCACCAGCACGCTGTCACCGCAGAATTCCTTGAAGGCGCGGATTGCCTCGTCGGGGGTGGGTGCATCGGCCACCATGCCGTCGTTGATGCCGGTGAGTTCCACCACCTTGGCGGGAATCGGCATGCCAGGATTGACAAAGGTGGAAAACCGTTTGTCAGTGATTTTGCCGTTTTCCACATAGACAGCGCCGATCTCGGTCATCTGGTCGGTATTGGTGTTCAGGCCGGTGGTCTCGGTGTCAAACACCACAAAGCTGTCGGTGAGGGGCTGATCCTTGGAGCCGTAGACCGCAGGGATCATATCATCCACAAAGTAGGCCTCGCAGCCGTAAATCAGCTTGAAGTTCGGGTCTTTTTTGTGGATGTCATCGGTGGCCAGCATGGCTTCCGGGTAGCCCTGGCAGACACCGTGGTCGGTGATGGCGATGGCACGGTGGCCCATGCTGTGGGCCAGGCGGACGATCTTGCCCGGGTCGCAGAAGCCGTCCATGGCACTGGATTTGGTATGCAGGTGCAGTTCCACACGGCGGTCGCCTTCCGGGGCGGTGTCCTCCCGGGCTTTGCGCTCCACCTGCAAAATATCGTAGGGGTAGAGCACAAAGTCGTGCTCGTACTTGTCGTAGCTGTAATCGCCCCGGATGATGAAGGTGGTACCGGGCTTGATGCCCTCCCACTTGCTCATGTCTGCGCCATCATCCGCCAGCATCTTGACACTGACAGATCCGGTATAGTCGGTGATGGAGGTAAAATAGATCTTGCGCCGGTTGCCCTTGACCTCGGTGGCAAAAACATCGCCCCAAACGGTGACCTTTCCCCCGTCCCCCAGGTCGTTGAGGGGTTTCAGGTCGGCAGGCTTGAAGTACTTGCCATGGAATACCTTGACCGGCTTGTCTGCCAGGGCCAGTCCCTGGATCTGAATGGGAGGCATATCCTTCTTCGCTTCGAACTTGACCGCCGGCGCCTTGTTCTGCACGTACTTTTCGAACTCCTCAGGGGCAACGGTCTTGCCGGTGGCAGCCATACGCACCATGGGCAAAGTGCCGGTGCGCTCCTGAATGCGCTCGGCCAAACGTCGGGGAAAATCAATGCTTTCCAGAATGTTCATACCGGCAGCCACATGGATGGTAATGACACCATCCTGGATGCTGATGGGGGACTTGTCCAAAAAGCCATTGACCGGAAGCCCCTCGGCCTTCAGCTCCTCAATCATAAGCCGGGCGGCTTCCGGAGTGATATTTCCGTAATTGAAGTAATTCTTCAGTGTCAGTTCATATCCCTCAAACACCGGTTCCAGAGACGCGGCAAGACGCCCGCACAGACCGCCGTCCAACGGCTCGGCGCTGCGCAGGCAGATGATGACTTTGCGGGCAGTCCGGTAGAGCTCGACACGCTCCACCAGGACCTGTCCGAAACAGGCGTTGAACTGGGCATCGGCCGTAAACTGCGGCCAGACCTGTGTGACAAAGGGTTTCAAGGGCTCTCCTTTTATCTCTCGATCATTTTACATCGTGACAGAAAAGGCAGCATGTCCCGCCTGCGGCGGTACAGAACGTCTACTTTTTCTTGCGTTTGTTTCCAGTGGCACGGGAATCTCGTTTGCGGAACCAGCCTTTTGCAAGGCCTGCCACCAAAAGGGACAGACAGATCAGGGCAAAGACTGCGAATGTCACGCCGCCGCCCGCATTGCCAGTGTCAAAAAAGACATAACTGCAAAAGCCGAACAGCACCGTTCCCAACCCCAGAAAAAGGGCGTAAAGCGGCGGGTACAATGCAGCGACGAGATCAATCAGCAAGTCCAGCATGGCGTGGTCCTCCCAAGGGTCCGGGAACCATTTGCAACAAGGGTATCCCCTGTTTTGGTGTCACAGTCAGCTTACAGCTTGTGGATTTCCTCCAGCAGCTGGCCGACAATATCTCCATTCAGCATCCGGATCTTTTCGCCCCGGATGAAAAGCAGCGCCTCGTCCTTGCCGCCGGCAATGCCGATATCCGCGTCGGAGGCCTCGCCGGGACCATTGACCACGCAGCCCATAATGGCAATCTTCAGCGGTTTCTGGAAATGTTCCTCCTGCAAACGGCGCTCCACTTCCTTGGCGATCTCGGTCATGGGATACTGGGTGCGGCCGCAGGTGGGGCAGCTGATGATCTCGGGTCCTGCCACGGCATAGCCAACAGCCCGCAGAATATCAAAGCCTGCGCGCACTTCTGCCTCCGGCTCGTCGGTCAGGGAAACGCGCAGCGTGTCACCGATGCCCTCCATCAGCAGGCCGCCGATGCCCATGCCGGACTTGATCAGGCCCATGCGGGCGGTACCTGCCTCGGTGACGCCCACATGCAGCGGGTAGTCGCACTGCTCGCTGAGCAGACGGTAGGCAGCCATCATGCGGGGCACGTTGGAAGATTTGATGGAAACCACAATGTTGGTGAAATCGTGTTTTTCCAGCAGGCGGATGTGGTAAAGCGCACTTTCCACCATGGCCTCCGGCACCGGGGCGCCGTATTTGGCCAGGATATGCTTTTCCAGGCTGCCGCCATTGACGCCGATGCGGATGGGCACATTTTTGGCGTTGCAGGCATCCGCCACCGCCTTGACATTTTCATCGGCGCCGATGTTGCCGGGATTGATGCGGATTTTGTCAGCGCCCGCATCCAATGCCGCCAACGCAGCCTTGTAATTGAAATGGATGTCCGCCACCACGGGGATGTCCACAGCCTCCTTGATGGCAGCCACCACCGCTGCGTCCTCCGGTGCAGGAACGGTGACGCGGACAATCTGGCAGCCGGCCTCGGCAACCCGTTTGGCCTGCGCCACATTGCCGGCAATGTCCTTGACAGGCACATTGAGCATCGTCTGCACCGCGATGAGATTGTTGCCGCCGATGGCGATATTGCCAATTTTGACGACCTTTTTCAGCTTGCGCGTGGGCATGAAAATTCTCCTTTCCTGTTCCGGGCAAGACCAGCCCGGAAGCCATCAGACAAAACGAGTGAAATCCTGAAACGTGACAAACACCATCAGCAGCAAAAGAAGGAGGATGCCGATCCCGTTGACCACTGCCTGCAGCTTTTCCGGCACAGCATGACCGGAGACGCCCTCAATGGCAAGGAACAGCAGCTTGCAGCCATCCAGGCCCGGAATCGGGAGCAGATTGAACAGTCCCAGGTTTACAGTAATCAGGGCTGCCAGGCTGAGCACATCGGCAAAGCCGTAGCTGACAGCCTCCCCGATGGCACTGACAATACCCACCGGGCCGGAAAGTTCATTCAATCCGACGCGGCCTACCGCAAGGTCCACAAAGCTGCGCAGAATGGCTCTGGCATAATACATGAAATTGTTGAAGGCGGCGCGCAGCACGGTTTTGGGCGTTTTGGGATAGCCGTACACGGTAAAATCCAGAATCATTTTGGTCTGGCCGTTTTCATCGGTGGAGGTGGCAAACTGTACATCCGGAAGCTCGGTTATTTTTCCGTCCCGCAGAACCGTGAAATCGGCACGATAGTCAGGGGTACGCTGCAGTTCATAGATGATGTCATTGGCCGTGAAGCAGTAATGCCCGTTGACGGCGATGATCTCATCCTCCTTTTGCAGGCCCGTCTGCTGACTGAGTGCATTGTCGGAGAAATCGTAGATGATTTTGGTGGCTATAGCATCCTGGGTGCAGACCAGAATGATCAGCAGCACAAATCCCAGCACAAAATTCATCAGAGCACCGCTTGCAATGATGAAAAAGCGCTGGCCCGTGGTAGCTTCCGGATAGGTTTTGCCGTCAATCGTATCCGGCAGCACCGGAGCACCTTTCGGCTTTTTTACCGGAGGCTGGCTTTCCGCATCGCCCTCCTCCGAATAGCCGGACATCGCATTGTAGCCGCCCAGCGGCAGCAGACGGATACTGTACAGGGTGCCGTCCTTGCCCTCGTGCTGCCAGATGGCCGGGCCAAACCCGATGGAAAACTCGTTCACATGCACGCCGCAACGCCGGGCCGCACGAAAATGTCCCCACTCGTGTACCAGCACTACCACACCAAACACAATTACCGCAACAACAATGGTCAGTACAGTTGTCATATTCACCTCAGTTGCAAATGCGCGGCCTGCGTGTGCAGGCCGCGCAGGCTGAATTTACAGGTGGCTCTGCACGTAGGCACGGGCCATTTTGTCACACTCGTAAACATCAGAAAGCGTGTAGTCGCCGCCGAAGGAGTCGCTGTCCACAACCCCTTCCACCAGACGACCAATATCCAAAAATCCGATCTGATCCTGCAGGAACAGCCGGACAGCTTCCTCGTTGGCACCGTTGGCTGCACAGGGCGCCAGGCCACCCTTGCGGATTGCCTTTTTGCAGGCAGCCAGGCAGCGGAAGGTCTCTGCATCGGCAGTGCCGAACGTGAGCTTGGTCAGGTGAGCAAAATCCAGCTCCGGCGCCGGGCTGGGCAAACGATCCGGCCAGGTCAGCGCGTACTGAATCGGGATACGCATATCCGGCACACCCAGCTGCGCAATGACCGAATGGTCGGCGAACTGCACCGCCGAATGGATGACGCTCTCCCGCTGGACAACGATCTGGATCTTGTCTTCCGGCAGGCCGAACAGCCACACCGCCTCGATCAGTTCCAGACCCTTGTTCATCAAGGTGGCCGAGTCGATGGTGATCTTGGCGCCCATATTCCAGTTGGGATGTTTGAGGGCGTCAGCCTTGGTCTTGCCCCGGAGCTGCTCGGTGGTCATACCATAGAAAGGTCCACCGGATGCCGTGAGCAGAATTTTTTCCAGCCGTTTCGCCGAGGCGGTATCCTGCAGGCATTGGAAAATGGCAGAATGCTCGCTGTCCACCGGCAGAAGGTGCACCCCCTTGCGGCGGACCGCATCGGTGACCAGATGACCGCCGGTGACCAGACTTTCCTTGTTGGCAAGGGCCAGGTCATGCCCCGACTCAATGGCAGCCAGCGAGGCCGGAAGGCCGGCAATTCCCACAACCGCGTTGAGTACCACTCCGGCGCCGTCCATGGAAGCGAGCTGACGCAGCCCCTCGGCGCCCTTGAGCAGCTTGGGTGCATCCGGCTGTCCCGCCAGCATGGCATCCAGCCTGGCAAAGGCATCCGGGTCCACCACTGCAACATACGCAGGGTGGAACTCGGCAATCTGTTTGGCCAGCAGATCCACGCTCCGGTTGGCCGCCAGACCGAAAATGCGGTAACCGTGCATCCGGGCCACATCCAGGCTCTGGGTGCCGATGGAGCCGGTGGAACCCAGCAGTGTGATGGTTTTGACAGAATCCTGGGACATGGATTTCCTTCCTTTCCAGGTCTACATACTTAATGCAAATGATAGAACAGGTAACGTACCACAAATGCCACAAAGGGGGCAATGAACATGACGCTGTCAAAGCGGTCCAGAATACCGCCATGGCCGGGGAAGATGGTTCCGTAATCCTTGATGCCTGCCTGGCGTTTGATAGCTGAAGCGAACAAATCGCCCAAAATTCCCAGCACCGAGGCAATTGCCCCCAACAGGGCTATCAGCAGATAATGCCTGACATTGACTTCCACTGTCAGCGAGACAAAGCGCCCCGACAGGCCACTGTAAATGGCCGTGGCTAGAATTCCCAGCAGCATACTGCCGAAGACACCGCCTATCGCCCCTTCCACCGTCTTGTTGGGGCTGACAATGGGGGCAAGCTTGTGTTTGCCGAGAAAACGACCGGCAAAATAGGCCGCACTGTCTCCGCCCCAGGCAAAGCAGAGGGTCAACAGAATGAAGTAAATGGCGTCGTACTGGAAGGTCTCCACCGGCATACAGCGCTTGAGATAGATCATCGAGTAGAAACACAGCACAATAACGGCACTGAAATACAGATAGCCGCTCAACTTGCCAAAATCCAGCGAACGGCTGTTTGCGATCAGGCAGCAGTTCAGGATCAGCAGAAAAATGAAGGTGGCAGGCAAAACCATCATCCGGAACGGTGCACCGTTGGAAAGCATAACCAGCAGTACATACGGGATGCCCAACACATACAGAAACCACTGCTTTGCGCCGAAGCCCATGGCGGCGAATGCCTCATGCACGCCGATCAGGCAGACGGCAGCAATGACCAGATCAAATACAGGGGTATTGAAAAACAGCAGCACGATGGCCAGGACAACCAGACCGACTGCAGAGGTCAGAATACGGGTTTTCATAGGGCAGGAATTCCTTTCGCGGGCGAGAAATGTCGCCTGCCCGCAAACAGACGCCGCACGCCCTCACAGATACCTTATGCGCCAGGGAGCGCATTCTTGCCGTACAACAACAGAATACGGCTGCCCGGCAGGGATTTTACACGGGCAGCCAGGAACGCGGAAGATCAGACCTCCATGACTTCCTTGTTCTTATCCTCACAGATGGAATCAATCTGTTTGACAAATTTATCCGTCAGTTTCTGAGTCTCTTCTTCCAGATTCTTCTGGTCATCTTCGGTGATGTCGCCGGCCTTCTTCATGGCCTTGAACTTGTCCATAGCCTCACGGCGGACATTGCGCACAGCAACCTTGGTTTCCTCGCCCAGCTTCTGCACTTCCTTGGCCAGCTGTTTGCGACGCTCCTCAGTGGGTGCCGGGAAAACCAGACGGATGGTATGTCCGTCGTCAATGGGGTTGATACCGATGTCGCTGGTCTGGATGGCCTTGGAGATTGCCTTGACCAGTTTGCCGTCCCAGGGGGTGATGGTCAGGATGCGGGCCTCGGCGACTGCAATCGCGGCCACCTGATTGACCGGGGTGGGCGCGCCGTAGTAATCGACAACCAGTTTGTCCAGCACGGCGGGGTTGGCACGGCCGGCGCGGATGGCACCCAGCTCACGGTTAAGGTGGTGGATGCAGTTGTTCATTTTTTCTTCGTAAATCTTGGTGGTACTGCTCATAGCGGTTGCTCCTTTATTATGGTTTGGTATTTCAGGCAGGGCGGCTGCTTGCTCCGCCCGTCGAGTTTCTTGCAGAGGTGCCGTTATTCGCTGACCAGGGTGCCGACCATTTCGCCGTTGACAGCACGGGCGATATTCTTCGGGTCGGCCAGGTCAAAGACCAGAATCGGCAGGCCGTTGTCCCGGCACAGCGTGGCGGCAGTGGAGTCCATCACAGCGAGGCGCTCATCCAGCACGCAGGTGAAGGTCAGGGTATCATAGCGGACAGCATCCGGATAGCGATGCGGGTCCTTGTCATAAACGCCATCCACCATGGTGGCTTTCAGCATGATGTCGGCGCTGATTTCCAGTGCACGCAGCGCGCTGGCAGTATCGGTGGAGAAAATGGGATTGCCGGTACCACCGCCAAAAACGACCACCTTGCCGGATTCCAAAGCAGCGATGGCCTTGTCACTGGTGAAGGTTTCCGCCACCTGGGGCATGGCTGCACTGGTCATAACCATTGCAGGGACACCCGCCTGGCGCAGCGCATCCTTCAGGGCCAGCGCATTCATGACAGTGGCCAGCATACCAATCTTGTCGGCGTCCATCCGGTCCATTTTGCCGCTGGATCTGCCCCGCCAGAAGTTACCACCACCCACAACAATGCCGATCTGGGTACCGGCATGGTAGGCCTCGGCAATACCGGCGCAGATGGAGGCAATCACAGCCTCATCAAAACCGGAGCCCTTATCGCCGGCCAGAGCCTCACCGCTGACTTTCAGCAGAACGCGTTTGTATTTCACTGCCATCTTCTGTTCCTCCGCCTGTATATTTTCAGGGAATACTATATCAGGGATATTTTACAATAGTTTGGCCACAAAGTAAAGAAATGGACACAAAAATTCCTCTTTTCCCGGCAAAATAGCGAAAAGCCGCTTCTCAACGCCCGGCTGAGTTGCCGGAGCATCTGAAAATGCGGCTTGTATGATTTCTATTACCTTAATACAGGATACAGCGTTTCAGGTTCAGGGTTCCGTCAGAATTCCAAACACACCATTCAGTTCCCGGTCCAGATGGGTATGCAAAAAGCTGTTGCGCGTTGCCGCACCATCCCACAAGACAAGATTGGCAGGTGCTTCAAATTGCGGAAAAGCGAACTGAATGCAAAGACCGGTCCCCTCTTTCACCGTCAGATGCCAACCCATGGCGATGCTGTAATCCCGCACAAGAAGCAGGCCCAATGCGCCCCTTCCCAGGATTTCACGCGGCGGCCTGCCCTGTTCCAGCAGTGCCCGGGCCAGTTCCGGGGCCATACCCGGGCCGTTGTCGGTATACTGCAAAATCCGGCCGGGAAGCAGCGTCAACCGCATGATTCCATCACGGCGCTGCCAGAGCAGATTGGACAAAAGATTCATCAGAATTCCGTCCAGCAGATCGCTGCCGGCCTGAATCCAGGTATGCGGTTGTCCGCTGTTGTTTTCAAACACGATGCGGGCACCAAACCCACGCATCGCCAGCGTTTCGTTGGTGCAGGATGTCAGTTCGCCGAGATAATCCGTCAGTTCCAGCGGCGCAAGATCCTCGGTGCCGCGGGAGATCGCCCCCGTCGCAAGACGCGCCGCATTGTAGGACAACCGTTCCAGGCAGGCAATCCGGTCGTTCATCTCGTCCAGAAGTCCCTGAACTTTCGGTCTGGCCTGCAGGGACAGATTGCTGTCAAGATACCGCTGTAGCGCATCGACCGAGCTTTGCAGAGTACAGAATGCCTCCGCCATACGGCCATGAAGGCCGCCCCGCAGTGCCAGTTCATCAGCCGGCATATCGACTTGTGCGGTTTCTGCTGTGCGGATTTCCTTGCTTTCCATGTGTTGCTGCTCCTCTCAAGCCGGATGTGCAGCGGCTGCCCCTGTTGCGGAGGTTCCGGCTTACAGCCCGAGTTCCCATCGGATACGAACCGCCAGCCCCTTGATCAGCTTCATGTTGGACAGCGGCTTATCTGTACCTTCCCCGAAATACTCACACAGATCCAGATATTCCTGCGATGCCTGCTTCCAGATTGCCTGAACGGAGCGTCCGACTGCTTTGCTGATGGTGTTCAGCGTGGTGTGTGACTCCATCATGGCAATGGTGCGATACAGCTCATCCGCAGTGGCAGTAGGGGTGCGAAGTACCAGTTCCGACAGAATCCAGCGGATATAGTCCGTCCCTTCCATGGAGGCAGGCGCCTTCAGGGCAGCCAGATGCCAGTTGATGTGGGAGCGGGCCCGCCGTTCCTGCAGCGACTGGGAAGTGTTTGCCGTATAAAGAGCCGTATCAAACAGGGAGGCCAGATGGTATGGTTTTAGGATAATGAAATCCGCTCCGGCTGTCAAGAGCCTGTGCCGCATGGCTTCATTGGCTGCGCACAGCGTCACAAGAACCGCCGGAGGCTCTTTCAAGCGCATCCGGGCCAGCTCAAACAGAAGATCAAATATTCCCATGTCCGGCAGCAGCGCGTCCACAATCAGCACATCCACCGCCACGGCATCCTGCAGCTGCTGCAACAGTTCCCGGCCGGTTCCCACCACTGCGACAAGCCGGATTTCCTTTTGGACCGAAGCATACAGTTTGACCGCCTCACGCCGTCCCCTGTCGCCATCTGCAAACAATGCAGTGAGAATGGCCCCGGATGGTTGTGACATAGTGTTACCATCTCCAGTATCAGTATTCCTGTATCTTATCGATCTTTCCAAGCTGGCGGGTTCTGCCGGCATTACCGGCACTGCGGCAGGATCTGCTGTTCCAGACAGTCAGACACCACCGCACAGATGCTGGACGGTTCCACCGCATTCTCGTAAAGGAAACGCAGCAGGTTTTCGGCCGTGCGCCGCGTCACACCGGTCAAAAGGCATCGTGCCCTGCTGACCGGTATCGACTGCCCGGCCCGGAACTGCTCCGCGCGCAGGCTGAGTCCCGAATCCTGCCGTACCAGCGAATAGCGGATACTTCCGGCATTTTGCAGCCCGGGAAGCTCCGAATATTCGCGGACATATACACACCACTCGTTCTCCTTCACGCCTGATCACTCCGTATCCAAAATTATCTTACCCGGTATGCTGGCACATCCGGGTACGCCGCAAGATGATTACACTATTATGATATAACCCGCCGCCCGGACAAAAGCAAGAGCTAACCTGTGGACGATTTTTGCCATCTTTGTCGTCACGCTTCGTTTTGTACGATATTTCGACAATGTTTCAGTTTTGGCTTTCTCCTCTTTTCGACTTGTTTTTCCGGTGAAAAAGGCTTGCATTTCAACCCCTGTCAAAAAAGAGCGGCAGCAAAACCCAATCAGATTTTGCTGCCGTTACAGGCTTTATTCACTTGTTTCCGGGCCGGTGTTGTCGTTTGCAAGGGCTTCGGCATGCTTTTTCAGCCGTGCCTCCTGCCGTGCCTTCTGTCGGTTATATTTCTCCAGTGTTTCCGGCCGGGTGGCTTCAATACAGCGGGCAAAGCTCCAGTGAAGTCCGTCCCGCCGGGAAAGCTTGAACCGCAAAAACCAGCTGCCGTGTCTTGGGCAGTCCGCCTGGGTGTAGTACCCGGTATTGCCGCGCTTGAGCCAGATTTCCCCCACGTTCAGCGCACTGCCGCAAAGCGGGCAGTTGACCGCACAGAGCTCCGGTACAGTCTTGTAATCGTCATGGTTGAGGCGTCCCGGAAAGAGGGTCACATCGTAATAGGTGGATGCCGGATCGGTCAGCAATGCCTCCCGCAGCTGTGTTTCCTCCGAAGGGTAGGCACGCAGCGCATCCGCCAGCGGCAGAAGCCGGGCAATCCGTACCGTATACATGGCATCGTCCAGCGCGTTGTGGAACGGGATATCCTTTTCAATGCCCATGCGGTCCACAACGCTTTCCAGCGTCATGCCCTCGCCTTCCTTGCGCGGAAAACTCTGCAAAAACACCCGCTGCAGGTCATACCAGTGCTCAGGCCAGCTTTCGTCCAGGCCATTCAGGAACAAATTCTGCTTGAGTACCGGCACATCGTCCAGACCCCACTCGGCAAACTGGGCATCCGGGCCGGCCCATCGGACAAATTCCGCCAGGCCTTCGGCAATCGGCACACCCATATCCAGTTCCACCTGGGTCAGGCCGGTCACCTTGGCAATGTGATGCTGCAGTTTGCGGAAAATCCGGGGCCTGAGTGTCATATCAAAGGTATCCAGCACATTGCCGTTTTCATCAATCCGTACGGCGCCGATCTGAATGATCTCTCCGCGCAACGTGATTTCGGCACCATGATACTGGAAGGTTTTGGGCTGGTATCCGATATTCCATTCCAGGTCAAAAATGATCAGGTTCAAGGGTTCGTCTCCTCTTGCAAAATAAACTTTTCAATTGCCAGTCCAACACCGTCATGATCGTTGTCGGCTGTCACATAATCTGCCGCCGCCTTGACCTGCGGCACGGCATTGCCCATGGCAACCCCCAGGCCTGCAAACCGGATCATGGGAAGATCATTCCAGCCGTCACCGCAGGCCATCAGGTTTTTGGCAAACAGACCCTGGGTGCGCAGAAGCAATTCCAGCGAAGCTGCCTTTTCAATGCCCAGGGGCATGACCTCGATGAAAAACGGCTGCGAGCGATAAATCGACAGCTGACCGGCAAACTTCTGCTGCATCAATTCTTCCACATGGGGCATCCGGTCGGGGTCCCCCACCACAAGAATCTTGTTGATGGGAAAATCCACAGCAGCCGTCAGATCCTCCACCTTGCGGACAGGAATGCGGTTGGTGCGGGCTTCAATTTCCACGTACGGGTCTGCGGGCTGCTCTGTCACAATGCCGTTTGCATCGTAGGTCAGGGCCACTGTCCCCGCCTCGCGGGCAAACTGGCAGACCGGACCGATGAGTTCCGGCGGGAAGGCATGCTGCACCAGTGTCAGTCCGGAGGCGCAGTCAATGATCTTGCCGCCGTTGTAACTCAGAATACAGCCGCCGTTCTTATCCAGGCCCAGCTCCCGTGCCAGAGGCTGAACCCCTGCTGTGGGGCGGCCGCTTGCCAGTACAATGCGGACCCCTTTTTCCGCGGCGAGTGCCAGGTCCTGCGCCGTGCGGGGTGTCACCTTCTTTTCGCTGTCAGTCAGCGTTCCATCCAGGTCCAAAGCCAGCATCTTGATCTGCATATCCGTCACATCCTGTTCGGGGCCAGTCATGTCCCCCTCGTTTTATGCCATAGTTCTGATTTATTGTAAACCAAAACATGGATTTGCGCAATCCTGCATTTTGCCCGGAATCCGTCAGGAAATCCCGCCGGACCTGTTGACATGGCAGTTTTTTCCGTGCTATAATTCATCTCAACGTAAGGGAGTAGCTGGCGCGGGTCACCGTGTAGCATTGCCAACATCTTGGGTCTTTCCTGACCCTGGCTTTGTTTGAAACAGCGAGACTTATCTGTTTTGCCTTTTGGGGCGTTGGGCAGATAGGTCTCGTTTTTTTGTGTGCCTTTTCCCTTTCGCAGCCGCAGCGGCAGGCCTTGCCGCCATCCAGAAATGCCGCTTTGCTGTGGCGGCAAAACCTGTTTTACAGGACGGGAGGATGTTTTATGGGCATTTGGGAACTGTTTCTGGTGGGTCTGAGCCTGTCCATGGATGCGTTTGCGGTATCCATCTGCAAGGGCCTTTCGGTGCGAAAGCTGAGCATTTCTCACGCACTGATCTGCGGCATCTATTTCGGCGGTTTTCAGGCCCTGATGCCGGTGATCGGCTATTTTCTCGGCGGAACCTTCTCGGGCCTGCTGCAAAGCATCGGCTACTGGCTGGCCTTTATCCTGCTGGCATTGATCGGCGCCAACATGGTGCGGGAGAGCTTTGGCGAGGAGGAAAGCCTGAACGACGATTTCAGCCCCAAAGCCATGCTGCCGCTGGCGGTGGCCACCTCCATCGACGCGCTGGCAGTGGGCGTTGCTTACGCCGCTGTGGATGTTGAAATTGGCCCTGCCGCCGCCATCATCGGCGTGACCACCTTTGTCTGCTCTGCCATCGGTGTGAAGATCGGTGCTGTGTTCGGAGCAAAATTCAGCGCTCTGGCTGAGCGTGCCGGCGGCGCGGTGCTGATTTTGATCGGGCTGAAAACCCTTTTGCAGGGCCTTGGCGTTCTTGCATGACATATCTGCCACAGAACCGATATTTTTTCGGCTTGCCGCCAAAAACAGCTGTGCGGTCGGACAGGTTTCTGGTATACTGATAGAAGAACCTGTTCATGATTTTGTTGAACCGGCGGTTTTGTTTCCGGAATACCGGAAGCGCCGTTGTTTCATATAGCATTCCCCATGGATTCGCAACAAACCATATCGTTCATCAGGAGGAAAGTTTGCATGAATGAGTATACGCTGTCTGCCCAGGACGCCCTGAAGCAGACGCAGAGCACCCCCGAAGGCCTTTCCAGTGAAGAAGCGAAAAAGCGGCTGGACCAATACGGCCCCAACCGCCTGAAGGAGGCGCCCAAGCCGACGCTGCTGCAGCGGTTCCTGGAACAGCTGAAAGACCCGATGCTGATTATCCTGATGGTTGCTGCCGCTGTGTCGGCTGTGACCAACTATTTCTCGGGCGAGGGTTTCGCCGAGGTGTTCATCATCCTGATTGTCGTCCTGCTCAATGCGGTTTTGGGCGTTTATCAGGAAAGCAAGGCCGAAGCTGCCATCGAAGCACTGCAGACCATGACCGCCGCCACCAGCAAGGTGCTGCGCGACGGAAAGCAGGTGCTGCTGCACTCCGCTGAGCTGGTGCCCGGCGACGTGGTGGTCCTGGAGGCCGGCGACGCTGTGCCCGCCGACGGACGTCTGCTGGAAAGCGCCAGCCTGCAGATTGAGGAGGCTGCCCTGACCGGCGAGAGTGTGCCCGTGCACAAGGTCATTGAAGCCCTGTCTCTGGACGGCAAAAAGGATGTGCCGCTGGGCGACCGCAAGAACATGTGCTACATGGGTTCCACCGTTGTATACGGCCGCGGCAAGGCTGTGATCACCCACACCGGTATGGATACCGAGATGGGCAAGATCGCCGGCGCACTGGCCTCCGCTGTGGAGGAACAGACCCCGCTGCAGAAAAAGCTGGATCAGCTGGGCAAGACCCTGTCCAAACTGGTGCTGGGCATCTGTGTCTTTATCTTTGTGTTCAACCTGATCTCCGCCGGTCGGTTTGACCTGAATACGGTTCTGTCCACCTTCATGGTGGCTGTCTCGCTGGCTGTGGCTGCCATCCCTGAGGGCCTGGCCACTGTCGTGACTGTGGTCCTTTCCATCGGCGTCACCAACATGTCCAAGCGCAATGCCGTCATCCGCAAACTGACCGCTGTGGAGACCCTGGGCTGCGCCCAGGTCATCTGCTCGGACAAGACCGGTACCCTGACCCAGAACAAGATGACGGTTGTGGATCACACCGGCAGCGACGAAAAACTGCTGGCCACCGCCATGGCGCTGTGCAGCGACGCCCATCTGAATGACAAGGGCGAGGCGGAAGGCGAACCCACCGAGGCCGCTCTGGTGGCATACGCCGCCAAGCTGGGCATGCCCAAGAGTGAGCTGGAGGCCGCTACGCCCCGCGTGGACGAAGCGCCCTTTGATTCCGGCCGCAAGATGATGTCCACCGTGCACAAGACTGCTGACGGCTGGATGCAGTACACCAAGGGTGCTCCGGACGAAGTGCTGCGCCGCTGCACCACCTACTGGGAGAACGGCAAGGTTCTGCCCATGACCGAGGAAAAGCGCAAAGCCATTCTGGCCGACAACAAGAGTCTGGCTGACCGTGCCCTGCGCGTGCTGTCTGCCTCCTTCCGCAAGTGGGACCACAAGCCGGAGAGCAATGAGCCCGCCTTCCTGGAGCAGGATCTGTGCTTTATCGGTCTGACCGGCATGATTGACCCGGTCCGTCCCGAGGTCAAGGACGCCATTGTGGAATGCCGCAGCGCCGGTATCCGCCCCGTCATGATCACCGGCGACCACAAGGACACCGCCGTGGCCATCGCCACCGAGCTGGGCATCATCAAGAGCGCTGATGAAGCCATCACCGGCGCTGACCTGAACGAGATGTCTGACGAGGAACTGGACAAGAACATTCGGAAATACGGCGTCTATGCCCGTGTGCAGCCGGAGCACAAGGTCCGGATCGTCAATGCCTGGAAGAAGGCTGGCTGCGTCACCGCCATGACCGGCGACGGCGTCAACGATGCGCCTTCCATCAAGTCTGCTGACATCGGCGTCGGCATGGGCATCACCGGCACCGACGTGACCAAAAATGTGGCTGACATGGTTCTGGCCGACGACAACTTTGCCACCATCGTCAACGCTGTGGGTGAAGGCCGCCGCATCTACGACAACATCCGCAAGGCCATCCAGTTCCTGCTGGCCTCCAACATGAGCGAGGTGCTGGGTGTCTTCTTCGCCACGCTGCTGGGCTTTACCCTGCTGCAGCCTGTGCACCTGCTCTTCATCAACCTGATCACCGACTGCTTCCCTGCTCTGGCCCTGGGCCTGGAGAAGGCGGAGCCTGATGTCATGAACCGTCCGCCCCGCAAGACCAGCGACGGCATCTTTGCTGGCGGTCTGGGCGTCGACGTGGCCTATCAGGGCATTGTCATCACCATCATCACGCTGGCCAGCTACATCATCGGCCACTGCATGGAGGTGGGCTATTTCGAGATGCCCCAGGGTATCTCCCCCGACGGCATGACCATGGCTTTCCTGACCATGAGCATGTGTGAAATCGTCCACAGCTTCAACATGCGCAGCCAGCGCAAGAGTGTCTTCACACTGCACAGCCACAACCTGGTGCTTTGGGGCGCCATGCTGGGCAGCCTGCTGCTGACCACCGTTGTTCTGGAAGTCCCCTTCATTGCTGACGCATTCGGCTTCACCCCTGTCAGCCTGCCCGAGTACCTGACGGCTCTGGTGCTGGCGGTGCTGGTACTGCCCATCGTCGAGATTGTCAAGGCCTGCCAGCGTGCTCTGGCAAAGCGCAAGCAGGCATAACAGCTTTGCCTGCTGCCTGATTTTGAAGAATTAAGAAAGCAGCGCCGCTGCCCGGATTTTCCGGGCAGCGGCGCTGCTTTCTTTGTATTATCAGAAAAATGATTGTCTGCCACGTATCAATTGGTATCGGTCCGGCGCAGCAGATCCAGCAAAATGCCGGCGCTCTTTTCCCAGGAATAGCGGGCCAGCACCCCCGCAGCATCGTGGCCGGGAATCACATCATCCACGCTGCCATGGTTGACATCCAGCTCAATGTAGTCCGCATGAGAGCCGTATACCTCCCGCATACAGGGGGTATCACTGACCAGAACCCGGGGTGCGCCGCAGGCAATGGCTTCCAGCGGCGGGATGCCAAACCCTTCGTAGAGGGTCGGGAACAAAAAGGCCTTGCAGTTTGCCATCAGTGCCTTGGCCTCGCCGTCAGAGACATACCCCAGGCAAAGGACATTGCCGGGAATCTGCAATCCCTTTTCCCCCGCCGCCGCGGCCAGATCGCCGCCGCCTGCAATGGCAAAAATCGTGTTGGGCTTGTGCTTTGCCGCCTGCAGTACCCAGGGGAAGTTCTTGTTTTTCATCAGATTGGACATAGAGAAATAATACTTGCCCCGTTCCAGTTTCGGCCAGCGGGAAAAGACCGTTTCATCCGCCTGAATGCGTTCCATGTGCTGCCAGGCATTGGGCACCACCGTTACCCGGTCGGGAGAAACACCGTAATATTTCTTCAGTTCCCGGCGGGAAAACTGAGAAACCGTCACAATCTGTTGGCAGGTTCTGGCAATTGCACGGTACTGGAGTTTGTGCCAGGCTGCGCTGAGCCGGGCACGGGACGTGGTATAAAAATCCGGGCGCGCCCGGTAGCAGACATCATGCACCACCGCAATGCCACGGAACCCCTTCAAAGGGATCACGTTGCAGGTGCACAGTCCCAGCCTGCCGTTTGTGCGCAAATAGGTGGGATAATCCAGCTGTTCCCAGGCCATACCGCTTCGGTTGCCGTATTCCACCACCCGGATTCTCTGGTAAGGGGGAGCTTTCACGCCCTCGGGAACGATCAATTCCAGGCCGCCAGGTCTGATTTGCTTGTCTATCTCCGCAAGCAATTCCAGCGAATATCGCTGAATGCCTGAAACCCGCTGCGTCAGAAAGGCACCGTCCACTGCGTACATAAAGATTCCTCTCCTGTTTTCCTGTGATATGTTGTGCGGTCAGATCAGACCACGTTTTTCCTTGAGCATCAATACCCGTGTGGCGCTTTCGTCAATCCGGCTTTCCGGAATTCTGCCGTCCTCCACAGCAGTCACCACCGCGTCAAAGGCCTCCGCCAGGCCATCCGGCATCAGCAGCACATCCACCCCGGCCTGTATGGCTTTCACCGCCGCATCCGCCGCCGAATACCGGTCGGTAATGCCTTCCATGGCCATGGAGTCGGTGACAATGACACCGGAAAAGCCCAGTTCCTGCCGCAGGCTTTCCACCAACTGCGGCGACAGTGACGCCGGGGTATCGTCCCCCGTCACCTCCGGTGCGGCAATATGTCCCACCATAACCAGGTCCGCCCCGGCCTGAATCCCGGCTGCAAAGGGAAGCAGTTCGCATTGCTGCAGCTCGGTCCAGGTTTTGTGCGTGACCGCCAGGGATTTATGACTGTCCTCGGCGGTATCGCCGTGGCCGGGATAATGTTTGATGCAGCAAAGCACATTGCTGCCCGCAAAGCCTTCCACAGCCGCTGTTACCATGCGGGAGGCTGTCTCCGGGTCGGAAGAAAAGGCGCGGGTCCCGATGACCGGGTTATCCGGGTTGGTATTCACATCAGCGTCAGGCGCAAAATCCAGGTCGATGCCGTACCCATCCAGGTAGCCGCTGATGGTCTGATACATCCCGCGTACGGCATCCTCGCCCTCCGCGGCAACCGCGGCAGCGCTCTGGTATTTCGGCAAGGAAAAGGCACTGTGATTGGCCAGGCGTGCTACTGCACCGCCCTCCTCGTCAATGCCGATGAGAAGCGGCGTCTCCATGGCGGAATGCATTGCTCCGGTGAATTCCTCCAGCTGCCGGGGGTCGGTAATGTTTTTGCCGAACAGCACCACACCACCCACAGGATAGCGTTCCAGCACGGATGCCATCTCTTGCGTCAGGCAGGTAACGCCATCCGCATTGGCATCGTTGATCTGCGCCTGCGTCTGGCCCGGGTCCAGTGAATCGGGGCGGACAAAAAATAATTGTCCCACCTTCTCGCGCAGCGTCATGCCGGACAGACGTGCAGCCACCTGGTCCGAACTGTCTTGCGGCTGCAGCTGCTGGGAAGATGGTGTCGTCGGCAAGGTCTGCGGGGCAGAAGTTGGCACCGTATTGTCAGATCCAGAATCCGGGGAAGGCTGGGTGCGTGATGCACAGGACGTTGTGAACAGCATCATACCAAAAAGGACAGAGGAAAGCAAACGCAATACAGGTTTTATCCGGGGCACCCCCTTCTGGGCAGCTTGCGGCCGCGGTACAGTTTGCATCACTTGTGGTACTTCATTCCCGCATTGATGGAAAAGGCCCGGTAAAGCTGTTCGGTCAGCACCAGCCGGGCCATCTGGTGGGGCATGGTAATGCGTCCCAGCGAGATTCTGCTCTGGGCTGCCCGCTTGACGCTGTCCGCCAGTCCGTGGGAGGAACCGATCACAAAAGCGATGTCCCCTGCCCCGCTCATGGCACGGCTGGCAATCAGGTCAGCCAGTTCCTCGCTGGAAATCTGTTTTCCCTCCACGCAGAGCGCCGTCAGGTATTCGCCCTTGCGCAGAGCCCCCAGAATGGCCCTTGCTTCCTTTTCCAGCGCCTTTTCCACCTGGGTATCCGAGGCATGGCGCTCATCAATGGCCGCTTCCGGCAGTTCAATGATCCGGAAATTACAGAAGGCAGCAAGCCGCTTCTGGTATTCCGCAACGCCGGCAGCGTAAAAGGACATATTCAGTTTGCCGATGCAGATCAGATCAATGTTTTGCATGGTAAAACCTCGCACCAATCAGCAGACTTTTTGCTGACAAACTTTTGCAGCCGGGATTTCCCGTCAGTTGCCTGGGGCCGGTGGTGTCAGAATTCAATGTACGGCGAAATTTCGTTGCGGCTCTGGGCCTGAATCAGCACATCCCGACCCGGCTCAATGCCCGCAGCCAGCAGAATGTTATAGACGGTGGTCAGGGCCAGCTCCGGGGTGTTGTTGGTCTGGCTCAGGTGGCAAAGAGCAAACTTTTTGCAGCCGTCCTGAATCAGTTCCAAAAGCTCGGCTGCGCAGGCACGGTTGTCCAGGTGCCCCCGGTCGCTGGCGATCCGAACCTTGAGATAATAGGGATAAGGCCCGCCCTGCAGGCTGAACCGGTCATAATTGGCTTCCAGCGCCACCAGATCACAGCCTGCCAGATTCATCTGCACCACCGGTGTCAGGGTCCCCAGGTCGGTGGCAATGGCCATGACCTTTCCGTCGGGTGTACGGATGCGGTAACCGCAGCAGGGCACATCGTGGCTGGTGGGAAAGGAAGTCACCACAAAGTCGCCAATCTCCTCGGTACGTCCGTCAATGGCAATGGCCTCAATGACCGGAGGGATGGTCCCCCGGGAATCCAGCATTTCCAGCGTTGCAGCGCAGCCATAGACCGGTACCGTATGATGCCGCAGAAAGGTATCCAGACCGCTGACATGGTCGGAATGCTCGTGCGTGATCAGGATGCCCTGACAATCCGAAACCGAAAGGTTGAGCTTTCGCAGGGCATTCAACGTCGTGCGGCAGCTTTTGCCCATGTCAATCAGCAAATACTTGTTGTCCTGCAAAACCAGCCCGCAGTTGCCCGACGAGCCGGAATAAAGTGTGGTAAACAGCGCCATTCGTTGTTTTCAATTTCCCTTCTATGTATATGTACCCTTGATCTTTCGCAACAAAACGGGGCCGCATCTGCGGCCCCGCGGGCAGGTTCCTGTGTTTGGTCAGATGGCCCGGCTGACGCGCCCCACCGGAATTTCCACACGGCGGATATCCGCGCCAAGCCCTTGAAGTTTCTCGACAATATTCTCGTAGCCGCGCTCAATGTGGCTGGTTTCGTCAATCTCGCTCACGCCGTCCGCGGCGAGCGCCGCAACCACCATGGCCGCACCGGCACGCAGGTCCAGTGCCCGCAGCGGAGCCGGATGCAGCTGCGGTACCCCTTCAATGACAGCCACCTGGCCATCCACCTGAATGCAGGCACCCATGCGGATCAGCTCATCCACATAACGGAAACGATTTTCCCAAATTCCCTCGGTCACAATGGAGGTACCGTCCGCCACGCTGAGCAGCACCGTCATCAGCGGCTGCATATCTGTGGGGAAACCGGGATGCGGCATTGTCTTGATCTTGAGCGGTTTCAGCCGGCAGTCGCACCGGATGCGCAGCGAGTCATCGTATTCCTCGATCTGGCAGCCGGCCGCCCGCATTTTTGCGGTGATGGGTTCCAGATGCTTGGGAATGATGTTGTGCAGCAGAACATCGCCCCGGGTGATGGCCGTCGCTGCCATATAGCTGCCGGCTTCAATCTGGTCAGGAATGATGGAATAGTCACAGCCATGCATCGACTTGACGCCGCGAATTTTGATCACATCGGTGCCGGCACCGTGGACATCAGCTCCCATCCGGTTCAGGCAGTTGGCCAGATCCACAACATGGGGTTCCCGGGCAACATTTTCCAGAATGGTCTGGCCCTCCGCCATGACGGCAGCCAGCATGGCATTCATTGTTGCGCCCACCGAGACAGTATCAAAAAAGATGTGTGCCCCCTGCAGATGATCCGCCTTGACGCGAATCATCCCATACTCCACCGAGTCGTCGGCACCCAGCGCGGTAAAGGCTTTCAGATGCTGGTCAATGGGACGGGGACCCAGATTGCAGCCGCCCGGCATGGCAACCTGTGCGGAACCAAACCGGCCAAGAAGCGCACCAAGAAAATAATAGCTGGCGCGCATCTGACGGGAAAGCTCGTTGGAGACCTCGGTGCAGTTGATATGGGTGGTATCGATTTCGTATGTGCTTTTGCTGATCATGCGAATGTCGGCTCCCAGTTCGCTGAGAATCTGCAGCGAGGCCATGACATCACTGATACAGGGAAGATTTTCAATAATGCATCTGCCACCTGCCAGAATCGTGGCCGGCAGAATGGCAACTGCCGCATTTTTGGCTCCGCCAATGGTGACCTCGCCAGACAGCGGTGTTCCGCCGCGAATGACAAACTTTTCCAAAGTAACGCTTCTCTCCTTTGCGACAGCCGGACACGGCCCGCAACGGAACGCCAAGTTCAGCGTTCCGCCGCTTTCCAGCACCGCCCAAAGGCAGCGCCCATACAAAGCCGCATGGTTTGCTGTATTATACACCAAAACAGAAGTTTTGAAAAGTGCTGCCTTTAGTATTTGCACAAATTGCGTAAAAAATCCCAATTTCTGCCCAACTAAGGCCGGGATTTTATCCAGTTCCGGCAAAATATTGTGGGTATTCCGGCTGTCTCAGCCATGGCTAGCGGTTCACATATTGGGGAAGAACTGCTGTGCGCTGACCAGTGTGTTGTTGTAATACATCTCAAAATGGCAGTGGTTGCCGAAGGAATATCCGGTGTTGCCCACATAGCCGATGACCTGTCCGGCCTCGACTGCCTGCCCTGCAGTAACCGCAATGGAAGACATGTGGCCATACAAGGTCTCCCAGCCATTGCCATGGTCAATGATGACATAGTTTCCGTATCCGTAGGGATGATTGTGCCAACCGGCAACCTCGACCACACCGCTGTCCGCCGCAATAATGGGGGTTCCGTACGGCGCCACAATATCGGCACCCTTATGGCCGGAACTCATCCAGCGGCTGACATATTTGTAGTTCGGGACCGGCCAGTAGAAGGTTCCGCTGCCGGTATGGGCAACCATACCGTTGGACAGATGGGTACCCACAACAATCTGTTCGTCCACCGGCTCCTGAATCACATTGATTTGTACAATGCTCACATCCACCACATTGCCGCCGATGTAAGTCACATTGCTGACCACTTCCTGCTGGCCGTTCTGACCTTCCTGTACGGTGACACGTTTGCCGAAGTCATATTCATCCGACTCGGTCTCAACCGTTTCATATGGGATTTCCTCCACCACCGACTGGCGCTCCACCACCTTGACCTGAAGCAGCTCCGCAGTGGGCTGCGAAGTGGTCAGCACCGTGCCGGCAGTCAGCTCGTCCTCCTCGGTCTGCAGGGCCGGATTCATGGATTGCAGTGTGGCAAAATCCGTCCCCGCAGCTTCGGCGGCCTCCTGTGCGGTCTGTCCGTCCTCCGGCACAGTGTATGTAGTGCCCGGTGTAGTCTCGTTCAGGGTGCTGAGAACCGTATCATAGGGCACAATCGAGGACAGGAAGTAAACCCCGTCCACCAGACGGATGTCGTGGACAAAATCCACCGTGCGGTTTTCATCAAAGGCATCCTCATAGGGCGATTTGATCGCGTCCAGATAGCTGCGCAGATGATCCCCTTCGGTGGTGACAAAGCGCAGCGAACCGTCAACATACACAGCGGTGCCATCCCCGATTTCATCGCTGGAGGCACGCATGATGGCATCGGCGACTTCGCTCTCGGTCATCACGTTATCAGAGACTGCAAGGGTATAGGTGGGCGTGATGTCCCACTGCTCCTGGGTCGTTTCCACACCGGCATCCCGCATGGAGGCAAGTGCACTGTTGATACGGGACTGAACATCCTCACGGGCGCTGTCAAAGACCTGTTCGCTCTCCACAAAACCTACTGTCTCGCCGTTGACGCGGACTTCCAGATGATAGGTTTCAGACAGCTGCCCCTGAACCACCCAGACCAGTCCCGCCAGCGCGGCCACCGGCAGCACGTAGGAAAATGCGTTCCACACCAGCGGCAGATACAGCTTGGTGCCACGCTTGAAATACTGGAATTTTTCTGCGCGGATCTGGCGGGCATCCTCCTCCGGATGCTGCTGCGGCAGCGCCTTGATATGGCGCAATCCGGAAGAAAGCCGGATGAATGGCTGGAACAGATCCTCCAAAAACACCACAAGGCCGATGCCCAGCGGGCGAAGAATCAAAAACAGCAATGCTCCCACATGGGATGCCACTGCCACTGTCACCCGCAGTGTGGTACGTCCTGCACAGACCACGGCATATTCGGCCCAGAAGCCGACCATGTACAGCGCATCCCCGATGGCTGTTGCGTAAGGCAGGCCTTGCAGCATCTGGCTGAGCCGGTCCCGCCGGGCCTCTTTTTTCTGATGGCGATGCCAGCGGCGCAGCGTTGTCCGGACCTGGCGGTCATTGCGCGAGTCCGAATATTTTCCGCTGCGTGCAGATTCCTCGGTATTCTTTTGTGGCGTTTCGTCAATGTGCTGTTTCAAACAAAATTCTCCTTTGTCCGGACAGACCCTGCGGAAATGCTGCAACACACAAATCAGCTGATATCCGGGAAGTTGTCCCGCACACTGACGGGCTCCCCGTTGTAATACATTTCAAAGTGGCAATGATCACCAGTCGCGGCGCCGGTCTGTCCCACATAGCCGATGGTATCTCCGGCCGAGACATACTGGCCCACCGAAACGGTAAAGCCGGACATGTGGGCGTACAGCGTCTGCCAACCATTGCCGTGGTCAATCACAATGTAATATCCATAGGTGGGATTTTCCTCGGCCGTAATGACGGTACCCGCAGCAGCCGCAATGATCTCGGTGCCAAAGGCGGCACGGATATCCGCCACCGGACGGCCGTTTTCCACCCAGCGACTGACCCGGCTGTACCCGGGAACCGGCCACAGGAAGGTGCTGTCACCCGACTGGGAAATCATATTGCTGTCCACATGGGTGCCCAGCAGAACCTGCTCGGAAACCGGCTCCTGCAGCGTAATGATCTGCACAATGGAAATATCCACCGGTTCACCGTTGACATAGGTGACATCCTGCAGCACTTCCTGCTGGCCCAGCTGGCCTTCCTGCACGACGACCTCCTCGCCCAGATCATACTCATCCGACGGGGTCTTGACGGTGTCGTACTGGACATCCTCCAGAACCGACTGGCGACGCACAACCTGGACCTGCAGCAGTTCCATCACCGACGGCGATGTGGTCAGCGTGGTACCGGCCGACACAAGCTGTTCGCTGTCCGTCAGGTCCGGATTCATCTGCTGCAGATCATAAAAGCTAAGGCCCAGATCGCTGGCCAGCATACCGGCGGTTTCGTCCGACTCGGTGGTGTAATAGGTTCCCGGTGTGGCAGCGCTGAGCGTCTGGATAACGGTGTCATAGGGCACGATCGAGGACAGGAAGAAAACGCCGTCCATCAGTTCAATGTCATGGACAAAGCTTACCCGTACATCCGAGTCAAAAGCATCCTCATACGGGGCTTTGACGGCCTCCAGATAGGCCCGAAGATGGTCACCCTCGGTGGTAACAAAGCGAAGCTCGCCGTCAATATAGACAGCGGTTCCGGTTCCGATTTCATCGCTGGAAGCCCGCAGAATAGCGTCGGCCACTTCCCCTTCGGTCATCAGCTGATCGGAAACCGCCAGGGTATAGGTAGGCGAAATATCCCACTGGGAATCGTCTGTGGTAACGCCGGAAGCCTCCAGAATGGCCCGCGCGCTGGCAATACGGGATTGCACATCGTCACGCGCAGCGTCAAACACCTGTTCGCTGGCCACGTAACCGACCGTCTCGCCGTTGACACGGACCTCCAGCCGATAAGTCTGGGTGACACGGGCCTGCACCACCCAGACCAGACCGACCAGCGCAGCCACAGGCAACAGATAGGAAAAAGCGTTCCAGACCAGCGGCAGATACTGTTTTGCGCCGCGTGTGAAATACTGGAATTTTTCCGCCCGCAGCTGACGGGTGCTTTCCTCCGGATGCTGCTGCGGCAGGGCACGGATATGCCGCATACCGGAGGCAAGGTGCGCAAACGGTTCCAGCAGATCTTCCAGAAAAGTGACGATGCCAATCCCCAGCGGGCGCAGAATCAGCATCAGAAGCGTGCCCGTAAAAGAGAGAATGGCAATCGCGGCCCGCAGGACTGCACGTCCCGCATTGATGACCGCATACTCGGTCCAGAAGCCCATCATATACAGGGCTTCCCCGATAAAGCCTGCGTGCGGGATTTTTTGCAGCATCTGGCTGAACCGATGACGCCGGGCTTCCTTTTTCTCCCGCTTGTGCCAGCGGCGGACCGTAACCTTGATCCGATGCTCGTCCAGACGTTCCGACAGCGTGCTCTGCCGGTGTCTGTTTTTGGAATATTCAGTTGTCGAAGTCCCGCCGTTATGGGGTTTCACGGTAGTTTCTCCTTATGTAATCACTTGGGGTGGCCGCTCCGATGCACGGAAAGGGACAAATCCGTCAGGGCAGGGCGGCAGCGGCGCCATGGTTTCCAACCAGGCAAACAATTCTGCCGGATTGAAATCCGCGCCAATTTTGGAACACAGCGCAGCCATATCTGCCGGCAGCGGACTGAAAAGCTGCCGGTGTGCTCTGTCCAATGGATGGCAAAAGCACAGTACCGCACAGTGCAGTGCATGACGTTGCATCTCTGTGGTATGTCCGCCGTAAAGAGTATCCCCCGCCAGCGGGCAGCCAAGATAAGAAAAATGGACCCGGATCTGATGGGTACGTCCGGTCACCGGCAGGCATGCCGCCAAGGTATATCCCTTGCCCTGCGCCAGAACCCGGTACCGGGTGACGCTGGGCTTCCCCTGCGGGGAAACGGTGCGGCCGATGATGGAATCCCCCCGCCGGGCAATGGGGGCATCAATGATCCCCTCCTGCTGGGGCAGGGTGCCCTCCGCAATGGCAAGATAACATTTGCGGGCAGAGTCCGCCAGCAGCGGAGCGGCAAACGCGTTGCCCGCGCAGAGCACCAGTCCACTGGTATTTTTATCAATCCGATTGACCGGGCGGAAGATCCCCTCCCTGCCCTGTTGCGCAAGATGCCACAGCCAGCCGTTTGCCAGCGTGCCGTCCGGGTAATTCAGGGTAGGATGCACAGCCAACCCGGCAGGCTTGTCCAGCACAATGGCGAAATCGTCTTGCAGACAAATCCGGAAATCCACCGGCTGCGCCCTGACCGAAGTTGCAGGCTCCGGCGGCAGAGCAAACCAGATCTGCTGCCCCGGCGTAACCGTCATATTGGTGTGAATGGGGGTACTATCCGCAAAAAAGCCGCCGGTCTCCTGTTTGACCGAACGGATCAGCCCAGCCGAAAGCCCCTGATACCGCAGGAACCGGTCCAGCCGCTGTCCGCCGGCCCCATCCGGGACCCGGCAGGTCAGATACAGCATGGCGTTCCCTCCCGGTGCAGAAAGCCCCGGACTTTTCCGGGCATGACAAATCCACCGCTATGCAGTGGTTAAAAGGATTATAGCACAAACAAAAGGTACATGCAAACAAATGCGGCAGGTTTCACAGGTGGGAATTGCTGGCAGGGGCCAAAGCCGGAGATGGTTCCCGCTTGCCAAAAGGCCGCGGATATGGTATACTGTCTGGCAAACGAGTGGAACATACGGCGGCGGGACGGCTTGTCCGTTCTGAGGAAAGTCCGGGCTTTTCAGAGGCATGACAACTGCTAACGGCAGCCGGGGGTGACCCCAGGGATAGTGCAACAGAAAGAAACCGCCTGACCAGCAATGGTCCGGCAAGGATGGAAAGGCGAGGTAAGAGCTCACCAGCGCACTGGCGACTTTGCGGCTATGTAAACCCTGTCAGAAGCAACATCCGTATGGGACATGATGCGGAGCCTCGCGCGTCCCGGAGATGGCATGCGGGATTTCCCGCGGAGCCTTGCGGCGACGCAAGGTCAAGATAGATCGTCGTTTAATACAGAACCCGGCTTACGGTCCAGTCGTTTTTGAAAAAACAGTACGGCTGTCGCAGTGGAGAACCTCCATTGCGGCAGCCGTGTTGTTTTATTTGCGAAAAAGCGTCCTGCGGGACTACAGCAATAACTGCAACAGCAGGGTTCCCACCACACCGACAGGGCCCAGTACCGTGGCGGCAAACCCGGTAAAGGCATTGAGCGGCAACGTCACGCCGGTATAGGGTGCAAGCAGCGCCACCAATGCAAGCGCGGCAATGCCGCAGGCCGCGCTGCCCAGAACCGCGCGGAAGGCATGCTTCTGACGGGCGGCACAGCGGGCAACCACCAGCAGGCAGAAGGCCCCCACCGCCATCAGTCCGACGGGCATGGCGCGTCACCTCCCCGGACATCCCGAAGCAGGGCACGGTAATGACACATCAGCGCGGCACGTTCGTAGACCAGCTGTTCGATGGCCAGGGCGTCCTGTGCATAGGCGAACCGGCGCTCGTTTTCCTCCAGCGCCTCCGAGACGGCAGCCAGTTCCGCCTGTCGGGCACGCCGCTGCCGCTCCTTTGCAGGGTTGTGCATCATGGCAGTCCTCCCTGTCACAGCAAAATGCAGATCAGGCCGTCACAGCCGTCGTTGATGATCCGTTCCAATGTGACCTGCAGACGGCTGCGGGCTTCCTGGGGCATGTGCAGAAGCTTTGCCTGCACCCCCTCATTGACCAGGGCATTGAGGCTTTTGCCGAAGATATTGGTGTTCCACAGTTTGCCGGGGTCATTCTCGAAATCCTGAAGAATGCTGTGGATCAGTTCCTCTCCCTGCTGTTCACTGCCCACACTTGGGGAAATCTCGGTGTGGATGGTGGCTTTCATGATATGCAGCGACGGCGCACTGGCCGACAGCCGCACCCCGTACTGTCCCCCCTGGCGGACGATCTCGGGTTCTTCCAGTGTCAGCTCGTCGATATCCGGCATGACAATGCCGTAACCGGTGGCCTCCACCTGGTCCAATGCCCCCTTGATCTTGTCATAGGCCCGTTTGGCCCGCGCCAGCCCCACCACGCAGGGCAGAAGCGTTGCCTCGTCCACAATGTCCAGCCCTGTCTGTTCCCCGAGAATCCGATAAAAGATGTCCGATGCAAGCCGCAGCGTGATATGCACACTTCCGGTAGCCAGATCCATTCCGCACAGGCTTGCGCCGGTGAGATACTCGCAGTCAATCTCCGGGTTCTTGCCCGCCACATCCCGCATGCGGTGGATGCCGACAGCATACTGCTGCAACGCCCCATATACCGCACTTTGCAGCCAGTGTCCCGACTCCAGCATGGTGACCCAGGCAGGCATATTGACGGCAATTTCCTGCACCGGAAATTCATAGAGAAGCTGTTTGAGGATGGCATCCAGCTTTTCGGCGGTAACCTGGGTGCAGTTGACCGGAATGACCGGATGGCCGTAGTCCCGCTCCAGCCCGGCTGCCAGGTTGCGGCTGGCCTCACTGTCCGGGTCCACACAATTGAGCAGAATCAGGTAGGGCTTGCCGATATCGTCCAGCTCGGCGACGATGCGCTGCTCCGCCTCCAGATAGTTTTCCCGGGGAATCTCGGCAATGCTGCCGTCGGTGGTCACCACCAGGCCCACCGTGGCATGCTCCCGGATAACCCGCCGGGTTCCGGTCTCGGCAGCCAGATCGAAGGGCACCGCATTTTCAAACCATGGGCTTTTCACCAGGCGGGGCGCATTGTTCTCCTCATGGCCCAGCGCCCCCTGTACCATATACCCCACACAGTCCACCAGCCGGGCGCGGAAACTGCCGCCGCCGGAAAGCTGGATCTCCACCGCTTTTTCGGGGATGAATTTGGGTTCGGTGGTCATGATGGTGCGCCCCGCGGCCGACTGCGGCAGCTCATCGGTGGCCCGGGAGCGCTGGGCCTCGTTCTGGATATGCGGCAGCAGCATCAGCTCGGCAAAGCGCTTGATCAGCGTGCTCTTGCCGCTGCGCACCGGGCCCACCACACCAATATAGATATCGCCGCCGGTGCGCCGGGCAATATTCTGATAAATCTGTTCCTGCGTCACTTCGGGTCCCCCTTTCACAGCGCCGCCGGGATCAACAGGCAGGCGGTCTCGGTTGTCATTTCCTGCACAGGCGTGTCGGCATCGGCCTCCAGATGGTTGGCGGCCACCAGATCTTTTGCCCGGGCGTGGTAGCGCTTGGCAATGTCAAAAATCCGTTCTCCCGCCGAGGCGTAATACAGATACAGCGCCGGTCCCTCTGCCTTGTCGGGGAATTCCTCCCCCAGCGTCACTTCCCGTACTGCGGGGCAGGTCTGCACGGCAAACAGTCTGCCGGTAAGGCGGATCTCCACCGACACCTGCATCCGGCTTCCCACCTTGCCGGAGGTGATCCTGGACGCACAGGCGTGGGCACGCAGGCAGTAGTCTGCCGCTGTGCCGGGCATTGTCTGGGGCAACCGCCAGCTGAAGGTCTTGTCATAGCAGGTCAGTTCGCCCCGGGCATCGCAGCAGAACAGGTGCGCGGTTCCCTTGCCCGCAAAGAGTACCGTATCCGGTTCCTCCCCCGGCTGGGCTACCGGTGCTCCCAATGTGACAAAGCAGCCGAGAACCTGGGCGTCCGGGTCGGGCAGTTCATCGCTTACCTCGGCCTGCACCGTCTGGGGCAGCTCCGCCGCGGGGGTCAGCAGGCGGCAGGACTGGGTATCCACCTGCGTCTGGCAGATGGTGGAGTAGGCATCGGCCACCGCCGTGTACTGTACGTCGTGCCACAGTTCCGCGTGGAGTTTCCATGTAACCGTCAACGCCGGATCACCATGCCCGGAATCGGAGGCTTCCAGCGTGCAGGCAAGTACCTCGCCCCAGAACAGGCACTCATCCCCTTCTGCAGCCCCGGTCATATCCAGCGTCTGCCGCACCGGCAGTTCCGCGGTACAGGCCATCAGTTCCTCGGTGCCGGCAAGACGGTAGACCGCCTGGATGCGCAGAGTCCCCTGACAATTGGCCTGCCCTGTGAGCACCGTCACGCTTTCCGGCTGGAAGCTGCCAGAAATGTCCAGCACAACCGCATCGCTGCCGGGAACCGCAATGTGGGTTTCGGCAGTGAAGGTTTTTTCCTCGGCTGCGGCACAGGCTTTTCCGTTCAGCACCCGGGTGCGCTGTTCAATGCCGCAGTCCGCCAGGGAACTGACCAGCTCCAGCTGGTCCACCATCTGGACCGAGACATTGAGCGCGTAGGCTCCCCGCAGGTCAATGCGGTGCTCGCTGATGGCGCGGCAGTTGACATATTCCAGTTCCCCTGAAACGGCGGCAGGTCCCTGCTGACAGCCTGTTTCCGGCAGGTCCGCCGTCTTTTCAAAGGGGAATTTCTGTTCCATGCGGTACAATTGTGCTCCTGCCTCGTCCGACTGGTAATAGACAGTACAGCGCAGATACCCCTCCCCTTGCCATTTGGATGCAGCCGTGTGATTTTGCAAAATCACCGGCTCCACCAGACATTTGACGATCTTGAAGACCGCCGGCAGATAGTCCGGGATCAGGATCTCGGTTTCCACCGGCAGTTCCAGCCTTGTCTCCCACCGGCCGCCGTAAGCGGCGATGGTATCTTTGAACACCTTCAGCTCCATACTCTGCATGCCCCTTTCTGCGGGTCCCATTGCGGTTTTGGTGCGGCGGGGCCGGTCCAAGGTGCTGTTTCCGCCTGCCGCGCTTTCTTGTGCATCTATATGCGGCCAGTCCGGAAATTAGGCATGCGGACAACCGGAAAGTTTCCGGCACAGAAAATGCCCCGGTCCATGGCAGGACCGGGGCCGGGCAGCTTATTTGACTTTGAAGACGACGCGCAGCAGCCAGCTGAGTGCTTTCGGACACTTGACAACAACAATCTGCATGGCACACACCTCCCTGTTCAAACCGTGTATGCCATTGTATGCCGGTTCTGGGCAAAGTGTCACATCTGTGTGTCGGCGCGGGTCAGCACCACCACGCCGCTGCCCTCCCTGCAGGAAAGCCGGGCGGTGGGCTCGGTGAATTCATTGCTGACCCCCAGCGGGAACTCCGGCATGAGGGTGGCATCCTGCAGCGGATAGAACACACCGGAAATTTCCACCCCGGAGAGGGGCCCATCCAGCGGAAAAACCGACAGATACATCCAGTCCTGTCTTTCCAGGGTCAGCGGGCGGCCGGGCAGCAGGTAATGCAGTTCGCTTCGCTCATCAGCCAGGCATACTTCCACGCCGTTTTTGGCAAGGAACAGCCCCGTGGCAAGATTGGCAAGCGTGTGCTCCAGGCGGGCACCGCCCAGTGCGCCCAGCATGGTCACCGATTTTGCCCCCTGTTCCAGCAGCCAGCGGGCCGCATAATGGGTATCGGTGTCATCCTTGACATGGGGCAGCACAATGGTATGGCCATTATCCGCCGGGCGCGGCGCCGAGTCAAAATCCCCCACGATCAGATCCGGCGTAACGCCCAAGATGCCGGCATTGCGGTAACCTGCATCGCAGGCCACAACGCAGGCATCCGGGGCAAGATAACGCCGCATCTGCGGCGTGACGGGACAGGCGGACAGAATCACGCCCTGCCGCACAGGAGTCTGCATGGACAAGCACCTCCATAAAAATCACATTACGAGAAAGGGACGGATGCCGCGCACCCGCCCCCTTGTATCATTTGGTTTCCCACTCTTTGATCTGCGCCGCTTCCTCATACATGGCAAGGTAACTGGCGTAACGGGTGGAGGAAATTTTGCCCTCCTCCAATGCTTCGCGGACAGCACAGCCTTTTTCCGATCGGTGGGAACAGCCGATGAACCGGCACTGCTGCCGGTAAGGCTCAAATTCCGGAAAAACTTCTTCCAGTCGCTCCTTTGGAATGCGGCAAAGCCGCTGGGTTTCCAGGCTGGCAAAGCCTGCGGTGTCGGCAATGCGCCCGCCGCAAACCTCGAAGATCTCGGTTTCCCGGGTAGTGTGACGACCACGACCCAGCTTGCGGCTGATCTCGCCGGTTTCCCGGTGGAGCTGGGGCGCAATGGTATTGAGCAGGGTGGATTTTCCCACGCCGGAGTTTCCGCAGAAGGCACAGAGGCGGCCTTTGATCCAGCTGCGCACCTGGTCCAGGCCCTCGCCGGTATCATAGCGGACAAAGATCAACGGAATGCCGCTGTCCTCGTAATCCCTGGCCAGCGTATCCGGTGTGGAAAGGTCTGTCTTGGTAAAGACCAGCACCGGCTGCACATTCTGGTAAATGGCAGCTGCCGTCAGCTTGTCCAGTACCAGAGTGCTGGGCACCGGCTGGGTTGTACTGGCCACAATGAACAGTACATCCAGATTGGCAATGGGCGGACGGATAAAGACATTTTTCCGGGGCGCGATCTCATCGATCATGTTTCCCTCGTCATTCAGAGTCACATTGTCCCCCGCCACAGGCGAGATGCCCCGCTTGCGGAAGATGCCGCGGGCGCGGCATTCCTGGATGCCGCTGTCGGTAAGAACGTAGTAGAATCCGCCCACGCCCTTTGTGACATAGCCCGTCATTCCTGATACAGGAAGGTACCGTCAGCACGGTAAACCTTGCCGTCACCGGTCTGGTAGCGATCCTCCCAGTTACCGTTGCCCAGATCCTCGGACCATCTCTTGATCACGGTGTTGGGATCGCCGTTGATGACGGGTTCCGGTGTTGCAACAACCTCCGGTACACCGGAAGAGACATACAGAATAACGCGGGAGCCGATACGAACCTCAGTGCCAGCGGAAGGATACATGTTCAGAACCGTGCCCACCGGCTGGTCGCTGTTCATCTGGACTTCCTGCGGGGTCACATTCAGGCGTCCCAGCTCAGCACGGGCCTCCTCGACAGAAAGGCCGGTGGTGCTGGTCAGCACAACCTTGTTCTTGATGCTGGCCTGCGCAATATACAGCGTGACGGTGGCGTCGCCTTCCACCTGCTGGCCCACCTCGGGGTCGGTACGCACAACGGTACCGGATGCCACACTGTCGTCCACCACAAAGCTGCTGACGACCTTGCTCACACCCAGTTCCTTGATTTCTGCCTCGGCGTCATCCTTCTCCTTGCCGATGATGTCATCGGGGATCGTCACCCAAAGGGTGCCCAGGCTGACATGCAGGGTGATGGTCTGGCCCTCCTTGACGGTACGGCCGGCCTTGGGGTTCTGCTGATAGATCTGGCCCTCCGGATACTGAGAGTTGTTCTCATAGATCCAGTTGGGGGTCAGCAGTGCATAATACTCGGACTGGCGAAACTCGTCCTCCGTCTCACCGACAAAATCAATCAGCTGGACATCATTGCGGCTGGAGAACAGCGGGTTGGTGGAGTTGGCAAAGATCAGATAGACCAGAATAAAGGCGCCGATGACAAACGCCACCGCCATACCGGCAAAAATCGGCACGACAGAGAACGGCTTTTCCTTTTTCTGCCTGCGCTTTTTGCCGCCGCGGCCTCCGCCCTGGCCGACACGGCGTGCGTCATGGGTGCGGATATTGCTGCGGGCCTTGCTGTCATTGACCACCTTGTTGATGGTCTTTACCGGTGCATCAGTAGTCATATACTCATACTCAAATCTGATAGAAGGGTTGTGTTTGAACGCTTCAATTGCCTCGAGCATTTCCCGTGCCGACTGATAGCGCTCATCCGGACTTTTGTTCATTGCCTTCTCGGTGATCTGGCGAAGACCTTCCGGCACATTGGGCGCCACTTCCGCCAGAGGACGCGGCTTTTCGGAAATCTGCATGATGGCAATGGAAACCGCACCGTTGCCATCAAAGGGAAGATGTCCGCTGAGCATTTCGTAGAGCATGACGCCCACCGAGTAAATATCGGTGCGGGCATCGGTCTTGTCGCCCTTGGCCTGCTCGGGGCTGATATAGTGCACCGAACCGATGGCCTTGTCGCTGACCGTCTGGCTCTGTGCGCGGGAGAACCGGGCAATGCCGAAATCCATCATCTTGATGGAGCCATCCGCCAGCAGCATGATGTTCTGCGGCTTGACGTCCCGGTGAATGATGCCCTTGTTGTGGGCATGGTCCAGCGCTGCCAGAATCTGCATGGCGAAGTGCACGGTTTCCTTCCAGGTCAGGGCGCCGCCGCGCTGCTTCAGGTATTCCTTCAGCGTAATGCCGTCCACGTACTCCATGACGATGTACTGCATCTTGTCCGACACCGACACGTCATACACCTTGACAATGTTGGGATGGTTGAGGATCGAAATCGCCTTGGATTCGTTTTTGAAGCGGCGGACCAGCTCCTCATTGTCCATCAGTTCCGGTTTCAGAACCTTGACGGCAACGGCATTGCCGGTCTGTGTATCCTTGCCGCGGTAGACATTGGCCATGCCGCCCACGCCGATCAGGCCCTCGATCAGGTAACGCCCGTCCAGCTTTTTGCCGATCAGATTATCCATTTGTCTCCTCCGTTGTTTCCACGCCCATCAAAAGCACTGTGATGTTGTCCTGGCCGCCGCCCTTGAGGGCGCGTTCCACCAGAATGCGCGGTGCATCGAAAAAAGTGGTTTCCTGCAAAATCAGTGCAATCTCCTCATCCGGGACCATGTTGGTCAGCCCGTCAGTACAGAGAAGCAGCACATCACCGGT
Organism: uncultured Subdoligranulum sp.; assembly: GCA_904390925.1. GTDB lineage: Bacteria > Bacillota > Clostridia > Oscillospirales > Ruminococcaceae > Gemmiger. The sequence continues at coordinate 14,493 of CAJFMB010000006.1, read as the reverse complement.
TTCCACATCACAGCGATTGTATTCCGGCACAATGTTGGCCGACACCCCCAGCGCCCGGGTGATCAAGTTTTTCTGGGGATGGGCCGCCGCCTGCTCCTTGGTGATCTGGCCGCTGTCCACCAGCTGCTGTACCATCGAATGGTCACGGGTCAGCTGACGGATCTCACCTTTGCGCCAGAGATACGCGCGGCTGTCCCCCGCATGGACGATATGCGCCATGTTGCCGTACAGATAGGCACAGACACCGGTGGTGCCCATGCCCAGCATATCCGGGTCGGACGTAGCCTTATCATAAACCGCACGGTTGGTAATGTCAAATCCGTGCATGATAAACTGCTTTTCCTCCCCATGGCGCAGATTTTTCAGCTGACGGGTGAAGTATTGCAGCATTGTGTCGGTGGCAATCTTGGCAGCCACCCGGCCCCCGTTGGCACCGCCCATGCCGTCACAGACAATGCCCCAGCCGGAACCGTCGGGCAGTTGCTGGCTGCAGTAATTGTCCTGGTTTTCCTGCCGGCAGCTGCCAATATCCGTTAGCGCCGCAAGTTTCATGTGCTTTGGTTCCTTTCCATCGCTGATTTGGCCGCCTGTTGGGCGTCCTCGCGCCGTAGCTGGCCGCAGGCCGCGCTGATGTCTGTGCCGAGACGGCGGCGCACGGTGGCGTTGACGCCCAGCTGCTCCAGAAGATCGCGGAAACGGCGGATATTTTTGTCGTCGGTGGCGGAATACGGGCTGCCGTCCACCGGATTGATGGGAATCAGATTGACATGGGCCCCCATGCCGCGAATGAGATGGGCCAGTTCCCGGGCGGTCTCGGGCGAATCATTGACGCCGCGCACCATGGAATACTCAAAACTGATCCGCCGTCCGGTCACCTGCTGATAACGGCGGCAGGCCGGAATCAGCTGTTCCAGGGGATAGGCGTTGTTCACCGGCATCATGCTGCTGCGCATGGCGTTGTTCGGCGCATGCAGCGAAATGGACAGGGTCAATTGCAGTTTGCGCTTGGCCAGCTCATCAATCTTGGGTACCAGGCCGCAGGTGGACAGGCTGATGTTGCGCATGCCGATGTTGAGCCCGCCCGGGCTGGAAATAATGGTGAGAAAGTCCATCACGTTGTCAAAGTTGTGCAGCGGCTCTCCGATGCCCATGAGGACAATGTGGGAAACCCGCTCGCCGGTATCCCGCTGGACTGTGTAGACCTCGCTGGCAATTTCCCCTGCCGTCAGGTCGCGGACGCGACCCGCCTGGGTGGAGGCACAGAAACGGCAGCCCATCGCGCAGCCCACCTGGGTGGACACACACACCGAGTTGCCGTAATGATAGCGCATCAGGACGGTCTCAATGCAATTGCCGTCAGCCAGCTGCAGAAGATACTTGGCCGTTCCGTCCCTGGAGCACTGCTTGCGCCGGATGGCAGGAGCCGCAATGGTGCAGCTCTGTTTCAGCTGTTCAATCAGCGCTTTGGGCTGGTCGGTCATGGCGGAGAAATCGGTGACGAGCTTCTGGTGAATCCATTTGTAGATCTGCTTGGCGCGGAAAGCCGGCTGTCCCAGCGACTGAAGATACTCCGCCAGCTTGTCCTGGGTCAGATCCGACAGACAAACCGGCTGAGCTTGCGTGGTGTTGGGCATCATATCAGGCTTTCTCCTTTCTCGTCACACAATTCATCAACCTATTATAGTACATTTCCGGCAGGAATTGTGAACTTCCTTCAAATTTTTAGAATTTTGATATTATTTTACCGCCTGGCGGAACAAAATTGCAGCAAAAAAGCCGTCCGTGCCGGTGCGGTTGGGCAAAAGCAGGGTGCCGTAGTCGCTTACAATGGCACCTTGGGGGGCCTGCGCCGGGGCGAGCACGGAAAATTCCGGATGGGCAGCGCAGAAGGCGCGTACCTGCTGCTCATTTTCTGCCGGGTTGATGGTGCAGGTAGAGTAGACCAAACGGCCGCCGTCGGCAAGATACCCTGCTGCGGTTTCCAGGATCTTTGCCTGTAAAGTCACAAGACTTTGCAGGCCCTCCAGCGTCTTGTAACGCACATCCGGTTTCTTGCCGATGACGCCAAGACCACTGCAGGGCACATCGCAGAGGATGCGGTCAAAGGTTCCAAGGGAATCGTTGGGCCGGGAGGCATCGTTGACCAGTACCCTGCCGCAGGTGACGCCGCAGCGTGCAAAAGCGGTTTCGATCAGCGGCAGGCGTCCTTGCACCGCGTCACAGCTGACCAGCTCTCCCCTGTTTTCCATGGCCCCGGCCAGCGTCAGACTTTTGCCGCCCGGCGCGGCGCAGAGATCCAAGACCCGCTGCCCGGGCCGAGCCTGTACGCATTCGGCCGCAAACTGGGAGGCAAGCCCCTGCACATGGTAAAGTCCCCGGGGAAAAGCCTTTGTGGCAGCGGGAGACCCGGCAAACTGTACCAGAAGGCAGCGCGGCCATGGGCCAGGCGTTACTGTGCAGCCTTCCTGCGTCAGCAGGTCAGTCAGCCCGGCATCGCTTGTGCGGAGAGGATTGACACGGATGGCCGTTTCGTGCTTGTCCTGGGCATAGAAGGCTTCGGCAATGGCGAAGGCCTCTTCCCCATAAGTCCGGTAGAGGAGCTGCGCAATCGGGTCCGACAGGCTGTAAAGTACCGCCAGTCGGGTCTGAGGATCGGGGAAATCCGCCGTTTCCGGCCGGACGGTCAGCGCCCGGCGCAGCACCGCATTGACCATGCCGGCCGCACTCACCTTGCCAAAGGCACGGGTCAGCTTGACCGACTCATTGACTGCGGCGGATACCGGCACATCCAGATACCGGCCCTGGGCCAGTCCGGAGCGCAGAATTGCCCTCACCGGGGCATCCAGTTTTGCCAGCGGTTTGCGGATGTACTGCGAAAGGCAGAAATCCAGCAGCCGCTGACGCTCCACCGTTGTATAAAAAATACGGGCGGCGAAGGCGGCATCCCGGCTGTCCAGCGGCGGCTGGCAACGTTTGAGTTCACCGTCCAGCACCAGATTGGCGTACCCGTTTTTCTCCTGGTGCATCAGGGCACGGACGGCCAGCGCGCGGGGCGTCACAGGCTCTCCCCCGGTTTCAGACGGCGGCCGGCTGCCCAGGCAGTGCCTTCCATCGACTTGCCGCCTTCCGGTGTGACCTGCAACAGCTGCAGCGCACCCTCGGCACAGGCAATGGTGAGGGGTTTGGTGGAAAGTACAGTCCCCGCCGGGGCAGACGCAGAATTTTTGGCAGTGCGGCTGACAAGTACTTTCACTTTCTTGCCGCCATACTCAAAAAATGCCATGGGCCAGGGATTCATACCGCGCACCAGATTGTGCAGGGTCTCCGCTGGGGCATCAAAGGTAAACCGGGCCATCTCTTTTTTGAGCATGGGTGCCTGGGTTGCCTGAGCCTCATCCTGCTTGACGGGGGTGAGTTTCCCCTCTTCCAGCAGGGAAACCGCACGGACCAGTGTTTTGGCACCGATATCAGCCACCCGGTCAAACAGCTCGCCGGAGGTTTCCTCCGGGTCAATTGCGACCTTTTCCACCATCAGGATGTCACCGGTGTCACAACCTTCGTCCAGCTGCATGATGGTGACGCCAGTCTCGGCATCACCGTGGATCACCGCCCACTGAATGGGGGCAGAACCCCGGTATTTGGGCAAAAGCGACACATGCAGATTGATGCAGCCCAGCCGGGCAATGTGCAGCAGTTCCGGCGGCAGAATCCGCCCATAGGCCACCACAACCACCAGGTCGGGAGCCAGTGTCCGGAACACCTTTTCTGCCTCGCCGTCCCGCAGGGTGGCAGGCTGGTAGACCGGGATATTGTGCTGTACCGCCAGCTGTTTGACCGGCGGTGCGGTAAGTACCTGCTTGCGGCCGACCGGCTTGTCGGCGCGGGTGTAGACGGCGCAGATTTCATGTCCTGCATCCAACAGGGCTGCAAGGCTCTGCGCGGCAAGATCCGGCGTACCCATGAACAGAATCTTCAAAACTGGATTCCCCTCCCAATGAGAAATCCGTCTGCCGCCGGCAGACGGGTTATGTTTCCGGTCAATGATTATTCGGCGTCCTCAGGGTGGTCATCCTCATAGAAATGGGTGGCCAGGTCCATGATGGTGATGCCGTCCAGGTGATTGTTCTCGTGCTGGATGCAGCGGGCCAGCATATCGTCGGCCTCCATGGTGAACCAGTTGCCGTTGCGGTCCTGTGCCTTGACCTTGACATGCTTGGACCGGGCAATGGCTCCGTTGTGGCCCGGAAAGGAAAGGCAGCCCTCGTAGAGCTCCACCTTCTCATCGCTGAGTTCCAGGATTTCCGGGTTGATGAACTCAATCACCTTGTACTCGTAATTGGCCGGGATTTCCTCCGGCAGGTCACGGTCATCCAGGCAGATGAACAGCCGGCGCATGTAGCCCACCTGCGGGCCGGCCAGACCCAGTCCGTCGGCATCCAGCAGTGTCTCCTTCATATCGTCCAGCAGAGTGGCCAGACGGTCGTCAAACTTGGTGACAGGGCGGCAGACTTTTTTCAGAATCGGGTCGCCATCCTTGACAATATTGCGAAGTGCCATGATACATTACCTCCATAAAATGGTTGTATATAGAATATGATTTGTTACATATCTCCGTCGGAGTTGAAATCCAGCACCACTGACGCCTTTGCCGGCCACTTTGCCTTGGCATAGGCATCCAGTGCGGCGCGCATCAGGCTGCGGAAGGCAGAATCCCCCCGGCATTTGATGGTCAGCTTGTACCGGTATTTTCCGTTCAGCATGCTGATATTCATGGGCGCAGGGCCCAGCAGCCGCAGCGGAATGTCCGGATGCTTTGCGGCCAGTTCCGCCAGCAACCGGCTGAAGGCAAATGCCGCCTGGCAGACAGCGCCTTCCTGCTTGCCGGTGAATCCCGCCACGCAGAAGGTGCAAAACGGCGGGTAGAGGCCAAACTTGCGGAAGGCAATCTCCTGCCGGAAAAAGGCAGGATAATCCTGCTGTGCCGCCAGCTGCAGAACCGGATGCCCCGGAACCGTGGTCTGGATCAGGGCGCGGCCGGGCAGATCGGCGCGGCCGCAACGTCCCACCACCTGGGTGACCAGGCTGAACACCGTTTCATAGGCGCGGAAGCCCTGCCCGAACAGCATGGAATCAATGCCAAGTACCCCCACCAACGTGACCTTGGCGAAATCCAGCCCTTTGGCCACCATCTGAGTTCCCAGAAGAATATCATACTTCCCTGCTGCAAACTGGGCAAGCATCCGCTCATGGGAATTTTTTTGCATGGTCGAGTCCTGATCCATGCGCAGGATGCGGGCAGTCGGCAGCAGCTCCGCCAGTTCCTCCTCGACCCGCTGGGTGCCGAATCCGCTGTAGGTCATCTTGCCGCCGCATTCGGGGCAGCTCTGCGGGACCGGGTGTACCTGGTGCCCGCAGTGATGACAGAGCAGCGCCTGCTGGGGTTTATGATATACCATCGGCACGCTGCAGTTGGGGCATTTGATCACATGGCCGCAGACGGTGCACATTCCCACCGTGCGGTAGCCGCGGCGGTTGAGCAGAAGGATACTCTGCTGGCCGTTTTGCAGGTTGGTGTTCAGCTCCTGGATCAGGCGGGCACTGACCTCCCGGGGGTTGCCGGCGGCCAGTTCTGCCCGCATATCAATGAAATCCACCGATGGCAGAGGGCGGCCGCCATAGCGCTGGTTCAGCGTGACCAGCCGCAGACGCCCGGCCTTGGCCGCATAATAGGTTTCGGTACGCGGGGTGGCTGAGGCAAAGACCAGCAGGGATTTTTCGGCGGCAGCCCGCTTGCGGGCCACATCATGGGCAGAGTACCGGGGGGCCGATTCGCTCTGGTAGGTATGTTCCTGTTCCTCATCCATGAGGATCAGGCCGATATTTTGCAGCGGTGCAAAAATCGCGCTGCGGGTTCCTACCACAATATCCGCCCGCCCTGACTGGATCATCCGCCACTGCAAAAGCCGCTCGGTATTGTTGAGGGCGGAATGCTGTACCGCCAGCCGGCTGCCAAACGTCTCTTTCAGGCGGCGGATCATCTGCGGCGTCAGGCTGATTTCCGGCACCAGGACCAGCGCCTTGCGGCCCAGTTCCAGCGTCTTTTCAATCAGTTTGAGAAAGACTGCCGTTTTTCCGCTGCCGGTGACGCCGTACAGCAGAGCGGCGCGGGGCTGTCCTGAAAGAAGATCCGTCTCCAGCGCGTCATAGGCCGCCTGCTGCTCCGGGGAAAGTTCCAGGGGCTGCGGATCAAAGGGAATGGCCGCAAACAGGTCAATGGGTTTGTCCCGTTTGCCTGCCGCCAGCACCCCCTTGTCACAGAGGGTTTTGAGGGTGGCATCCGAGATGCCCTGTTCATTCAGTTCCCGCTTGCTCAAGGGGCCTTTTTCCAGCGCCGCCACAGCGGCCAGCTGTTTGGGGCCGGGTTTGGGTTTTGCAGGCAGCGGTGCCGCCAGTGTGTAGACCGTTTCCTCGGTGCGGGAAAGCCGGCTGCGCACCACCCAACGGCCATCTTCCTCCACCGGCTGATACTGGGCGCCGTACGGGATCATGGCCCGGACGGCCTCGTACCAGGTGCAGAAGGTCCGATCTTTGAGAAAGCGAACCAGCGCAATCAGGTCCGGCGTCAGCCGTGCCTCCTCCGGAGCCGCGTCCAGCAGTGTCTTGAGGCGGGCATCCGGGGCAGGATCTTCCCCGCATTCCAGCACCACCGCCATGCGGGGACGGTTGCCGGAGCCAAAGGGGGCCAGGACTAGACTGCCCGGCCAGACTTTGCCGGTCAGCTGGTCCGGAATCAAATAAGAATAGAGTTTGTCGAAATGGATGGTGGCATCACTGACCGCCACCTTTGCAATCTGTGGCAGACGCGCCGCCCTCCTTTCCCACAATTTTCGGGCTTACTCCTGGCCGTACTGGATGTGATACTGAATGATGGTGTACAGGCTTTCGGCGCAGGGACCGACCTCCACGTTCACCAGATGCTCGTCATAGTTTGCTGCGCTGGCAATCTCGGTCCGGGCGCGGGTCAGACGTTTCTGGATGGTCTCCTCGTCCTCGGTGCCGCGGGCGCGCAGCCGCCGTTCCAGCTCCTCCAGATTCGGCGGCAGGATAAACACCGTTGTAGCCCCAGGGTAAAGGCGCTTGATGTTGCCGGCGCCCTCCACCTCGATGACCAGAATGACCGGGGTCTTTTCCCGCATGTGGCGCTCGATCTCGCTGCGCAGCGTGCCGTAATAATTGCCGCAGTAGCAGGTGTGTTCCACAATCTCGTCATGGGAAAGCTTGTTTTCAAACTCTTCCTTTGAGACAAAATAATAGTTGACGCCATCCTTTTCGCCTTCCCGCATGGAACGGGTGGTGGCGGAAATGGTGCGGTGGATTTCCGGATGGTTGGCCAGCATCTGGGCCACAACGGTGTCCTTGCCGGTACCGGAAGGCCCGGAGACAACAAACAAATACTTTTCTCCCTGCATGTAGGTTCCTGTTCCTTTCCTGATTTCCTGTAGGATGAAACCGGGCGCAACCCTCTGTGCCCGGTTTTGGGGGCAATCTTCAGCCGGCCGGTTCGGTTTCAGGGTCCGAGCGGCCGGCAATGGTTTCCGGCTGTACCGCCGACAGAATCACGTGGTCCGAGTCCATGACAATGACCGCACGGGTCCGGCGGCCGCAGGAGGCGTCAATCAATGCGCCCTTTTCCCGTGCGTCCTGCACGATGCGCTTGATGGGCGCCGCATCCGGCGCCACCACCGCAATGATCCGGTCGGCATTGACAATGTTGCCGAAACCGATATTGATAAGTTTCATGGTCTGCCCTTTCTGTGCGGCAAATTACTCCAGATTCTGGATCTGCTCACGCAGTTTCTCAATTTCGCTTTTCAGTTCCACCACCAGCCGGGTGATGTCCACATCCTGGCACTTGGAGCCGATGGTATTGGTTTCCCGGTTGAGTTCCTGGGTCAGAAAATCCAGTTTGCGTCCCACCGGGCCTTCCCCGGAAAGAATGCTGCGGTACTGGGCAATGTGACTGTGCAGCCGGACGGTCTCCTCGTCAATGGCAGTTTTGTCGGCAAAGATGGCGGCTTCGGTCACCAGACGGGACTCGTCAATATTGCGGTCCCCGAGAAGCTCCTGCAAGCGGGCGTACAACCGGTCGGAATAGGCCTTGACCCGGCCGGCGCTGTTTTCCTCAATGCGGCCCACCAGCTGCTCGACCACATCCAGATGATTGAGCAGATCGGTTTTGAGTTTGTCGCCCTCGGCAGCCCGCATGGCCAGGAAAGCGTCCACCGCCTGCTGGGCCACAGCCTGTACGTCATTCCACAGGGCATCCTCATCCACCGGAGCAGCGGTCTGGGTCAGCACGTCCGGCATTCTGGCAATGAAGCTGGTGGTGATGTCATTTTTCAGCTCCAGCTTTTCCGACAATGCCACCATGGCATCCCGGTATCCCTTGACCAGTGCCCAGTTGACGGTCACCACCGTGTCCGGTGCCTGGGTGTTCTGAACCGTCAGCGACAGTTCCACCTTGCCGCGGTGGACGCGGGCGGAAACCAGCTTTTTCAATGGATCTTCCAGAAAGTTCAGCGCCCGCGGAAGCCGGGAAGAGTATTCCAGGAAGCGAGAATTGACGCTTCGCAGTTCGACGGTAATATCTCGGCCGCTGCGTGACTGCTGAGCCCGGCCGTAGCCTGTCATACTAAGGATCATATTGTTGCCCCCGATTGGTCTGTGTACACAGGTATTCGATTATATAGTTGTATGTTATTCTACTATCTTTCCAGTACTTTTGCAAGAGTGGCTGCACACCGCGTTCGGCCTGGAATTCGTGGACAGAGAAAATATACTTTGGTATAATATAGGTACAATATCCACGTATTTTCGACAGTTTGCAGAAGTTTGTTTATCGAAAGGAGGCTCCACATGAAAAAGCGCCGTTCCGTTATGGTTTACAATGTTCTGTTTCCCACCTGGTTTTTGCTGTATCTGCTGCCCTCCCACCTGATTTTACTGATGCTGGCCGGGAATTTTATCATTGACAGTCTTGTGCTTCTGCTTGCCGCCCGCTGGCAGAAGCTGGATCACAAGCGGGTGATCTGGAAAAAAACAATTTTGCGTATCTGGCTGCTGGGGTTTGCCTCTGACCTTCTGGGCGCGCTTGCCAACCTGGGATTTTACCTTGGACTGGTCGCGTTGGAAGGCGCCGGCATTCTCAGCCTTTCCGGCTTCAACCCCCTGCTGTTTCCAGGGGCCACCCTCACAGCGTTGCCTGGCGTGATCCTGGCCGGCCTTCTGATTTACTGGTTCAACCGTTTTATCAGTTTCCGCAAAACCGGGCTGGCGCCGGACACCATCAAGAAACTTTGCCTGGTGCTGGCCATTGTGACCGCACCCTATGCCATGCTGATCCCGTTGTATGGCTGATTCTTTTCATTTTGCCAAAGCGTACAAAACAGGGGCGGAGCCTGATGGCTCCGCCCCTGTTGTATGGATTTTCTTTGGTAAAATTATGCGTGGGGATACTTTTTGATGCTCTCCGGCAGTGCCTCCTCGGCAGAGGAGATGGTCACAATGACCTCCACACCGTTGGTGATGCTGTCGATCTTGGCCAGCAGCGCTGCAGCAGCGTCCATATTGTGGTCCACAATCTTCAGCAGACCGTCAATGAACAGCTCGGTAATATCATAGTTGCCGGCCAGGACGCCTGCAACAAAGCCGTACAGCATATCTGCGCCCTCGACGTGATACTCGTCCACGTCCAGCAGACGGGCTGCATGGTTGATGTCGGTGGTCAGCTTCATCGACTTTTCAATAACGACGATGTTGCCTTCCGTCGTTTTGACAGCAGCGTTGATCATATCGATCATCGTCTTGGTCTTGCCAGCGCCTTTGGGTCCAACAATCAACTTAATCATAGGGGGGTACCTCCTTTGGGTTTCCTCACACCGCTTTTCCCGCTGCTCTGTCTGCCGCGGAAAACCGGCGCGATCTCATACGTAAATCAGTCCTGCAGCTTGGCTTCCAGCTCAGCCTTGCGGTCCTCATAGCCGGGCTTGCCCAGCAGAGCGAACATATTCTTCTTGTAGCTCTCCACGCCAGGCTGGTCGAACGGGTTGACCGACAGCAGGTAACCGGACACGGCGCAGGCTTTCCAGAAGAAGTAGATCAGGTAGCCCACATCATAGGCGCCCAGGCTGTCCACCTCGATGACGCCCAGAGGAACGCCGCCGTCGGTATGGGCCAGAATGGTGCCCTCCATTGCCTTGCGGTTGACGATGCTCATATTCTGGTTGGCCAGGAAGTTCAGACCGTCAAAGTTGCCTTCCAGCTCGGGGATAAAGAAGTCCTCGCGGGTATTCTTCACATCCACATAGGTTTCAAACATGATGCGGCTGCCATCCTGCAGGAACTGGCCCATGGAATGCAGGTCGGTGGAGAAGATGCAGGAGGTGGGCATCAGGCCCTTGTTGTCCTTGCCCTCGCTCTCGCCGAACAGCTGCTTGTACCACTCGTTCATCATGGCGAAGTCCGGCTCAAAGCAGGCCAGCGTCTCCACCGATTTGCCCTTGCGGTAGAGGATGTTGCGGGTCATGGCATAGCGGTAAGCATCGTTGTCGGGGCTGCAGACACTGTAAGCATCGCAGGCATCGGCAGCGCCCTGCACCAGAGCATCAATATCGATACCGGCGCAGGCAATGGGCAGCAGACCCACGGCAGTCAGCACCGAGTAACGGCCGCCCACATCGTCAGGCACCACGAAGGTGGGCCAGCCCTGGGCGTCTGCCAGCTGCTTCAAGGTGCCCTTGGAGCGGTCGGTGGTGGCGTAAATGCGCTTGTTGGCCTCTTCAGGTCCGACGGTATCCTCCAGCAGCTTGCGCAGTACACGGAAAGCCAGAGCCGTCTCGGTGGTGGTGCCGGACTTGGAGATCACATTGATGGAGAAGCGCTTGCCCTTGGTGACACGGATGATGTCATTGAGGTAGGTGGGCGAAATGGTATTGCCGCAGAAATAGATCTTAGGCCCGTCGTCGATGTCGTTATGGTAGACACCGCGGCAGGCCTCGATCACTGCACGCGCGCCCAGATAGCTGCCGCCAATGCCGGCAACCAGCAGGACATCGGAATCCGAACGGATCTTCTCGGCTGCCTGCTTGATGCGCGCGAACTCTTCTTTATCGTAGGTTTTGGGCAGATCCATCCAGCCCAGGAAATCATTGCCGGGGCCGGTGTGATCCATCAACTGCTTATGGGCAGCCTCCACCTGCGGATAGATTGCGTCGTACTCTTCAGGACGGATAAATTTTGTCAGATGTTTGCCATTGAACTTGACACTCATCGCCGAATCCTCCTTTATCTTTTTGGAGCCGCGGCCCAGTCCTGACAACACCCCGGAATGGTTCCGGCGCCTCCCTTTTATTAACTTCCATGATACCGTTTTGACAGTTCTTTGTCAAGCGAAACCCGTCCTGTTTTTACCAGTTTTGCACAAAATTTCAGCCGTGCAGCAGTAAGGCTTCAACAAGGCGACGGAAGCACAGGCCAAAACTCAGCGCAGCAACGTCATTGGCAGCCGAAACCGGGTATTCTGCCAGCATTTCACCACCGCGCAGGATGGTCACACTGCCAATTTTTTGTCCGGCGGTAACCGGCGCCTCCACACTTTCCGGCAGTGAGAGCTGCACCTCCAGCGGTGTGGCATCGGTTTTGGAAGCCAGCACACTGCCAGGTGCCGTGTAGGTCAATTCCACCGTCTGTTCGGCACCGCGCAAAACCGGCAGGGTCTCGGGTGCTTCTTCCGGCAGCTGTGCCGTCAGACTCTGGTAGTTGGCAAAACCGTAGTCCAGCAGTGTTCTGGCTGCCTCAAAGCGGTCCTTTCCGCTGGGCGATCCCAGAATGACTGCCACCAGGCCAAGGCCGTCCCGTTCGGCACTGGCGGAGATGCAGACGCCTGCCCCACCGGTGGTTCCGGTCTTGAGGCCGGTAATGCCCTGATAGCTTTTCAACAGCTTGTTGGTATTGACCAGCTGGGTCTCGCCGCCCCGCAGGGTATCCGTCCAGATGGTGCAATAATCGGCAATTTCTGTGTGGTGCAAAAGCATTTCCCGGCTCATCACCGACACATCCCGTGCCGTGGAAAGGTGCCCCGCCTCATCCAGCCCACAGGCATTTTCAAAGTGGGTGCTGGTCATGCCCAGGCGGGCGGCCTCGGCGTTCATCTGCTGGACAAAAGCTTCCTCACTGCCGCCGATATATTCCGCCACCGCCACCGCCGCGTCATTGGCAGAAGAAATACAGATGGCTTTGAGCATATCGTTCAGCGTCATCTGCTCACCGGGTTCCAGCCAGATCTGGCTGCCGCCCATACCATAGGCATGCTCACTGACCGGCACAATATCTGTGAGCGAGACTTTGCCGGCCTCCAGCGCCTGGAAGGTCAGCAGCAGTGTCATGACCTTGGTGATGGAGGCGATGGGACGCTGTTCGTCCGCATTTTTTTCGTACAGAACCGTCCCCGTGTCCAGGTCCACCAGAATCGCAGCCTGACAGGGCAGATCAAAATCTGCCTGTGTGGCAGGTGTGATGCTCTGTGCCGCAGCCGGAAGTATCAGTGCGGGGGCAAGAATTGCCGCGCATAGAAGCAATGCCAGGATCCGTAATTTCATGTTCGGGCCGCCTCCCCTGTCTGGAAATCTGATCCGCATTCCGCCGGCTGTATCCGGCGGGAATCTTTTCTGCTGTAAGCCTATGCAGGATAACCGGCAAATAGGACAGACATGCCCTCCATAACGCGTTGCGCTTTGGCGCGTGTTCAGGTATAATATAGAAAATTTTTTCGAATGGGCTGCCATCTGGCAGAAGCTTTTTCTGCCGGCGGCAATCGTCTTAAAAGAAAAAGAATAGGAGAACCTGCATGCGCGTCAGCTTTTATACCCTGGGCTGCAAAGTGAATCAGAATGAATCGGGAGCCATGGCCCAGCTGTTTGAGGCCAACGGCTATACGGTGGTGCCTGCCGGCGAGGAGGCGGATGTCTACATTGTCAACAGCTGCACCGTGACCAATTTCGGCGACCAGAAAAGCCGCAAATGGCTGCGCCGTGCCAAGCGGGAAAACCCCGGTGCCGTGACGGTCCTGACCGGCTGTTACCCGCAGGCATTTCCCAAAGAGGCCGCCGAAATTGCTGAGGCTGATGTGGTGACGGGTTCCGGCAGTCGCCGGATTCTGCCGGAACTGGTGCGCAAAGTGCTGGACGGTGAAGAGCAGCGCATTGTGGAAATCCAGCCCCATCACAAGGGCGAACAGTTTGAGGAACTGCCCATCGAGCTCTTTGCCGAGCATACCCGCGCTTTTGTGAAGGTGGAGGACGGCTGCAACCGGCAATGTGCCTACTGCGTCATTCCCCGGGCACGGGGCCCGGTCCGCAGCCGCAGCGAGGAAAGTGTTCTGCAGGAACTTACCCATCTGGCTGCGGCAGGATATAAGGAAGTCGTGCTGTCGGCCATCAGTCTGCCCAGCTACGGCATGGATACCGGCACCTGTCTGGCAGATCTGCTGGAAAAGGCAAGCCAGGTGGAGGGTATTGAACGCATCCGTCTGGGCAGCCTGGACCCGGACAAGCTGTCCGATCGGGACATTGCCCGCATGGCAGCCATGCCCAAGCTCTGCCCGCAGTTTCATCTGAGCCTGCAGAGCGGGTCCAGCAAGACGCTGCGCGCCATGCGCCGGCCCTATACCGCGGAGCAGTATTCCGAGGTGGCAACCAAACTGCGGACTGCGTTCGGGGCGGAAAATGTCAGCCTGACCACCGATGTGATTGTGGGGTTCCCCGGCGAAACCGAGCAGGATTTTCTGGACAGCATGGCCTTTGTCAAGGCACAGCGGTTTTTGAAAGTTCATGTATTCCCCTATTCCCGCCGCGCAGGGACCCCGGCTTTTGATTTTCCTGACCAGATTCCGGAGCACGAAAAGCAGGCACGCAGTCACCGGATGACGCAAGCCGTGGAAGAAGTGCGCGCCGAGGTTGCCGCCGGCATGACTGGCCGCCAGGCGGAAGTGCTGCTGGAAACGCCGCTTTCCGCCAACACCTTCACCGGATACACCAAGCAGTACCTGCCGGTGGTGGTCTGTGCCCCGGGACACGTGTCCGGAGACATTCTTACTGTCACACTGACCGAATGGGACGGCCAGCATTGCCATGCTGTTCCGTTGGACGCGAAGCAATAACGCGTCCGGTATTGTTTTGGCACAGACAATGATGCGCCGCCTGTTTTTCTGAAAGGTTCAGGCAGTGTTCGTCGATTTCACGTCGTTTTCCCCCGGCTTTGATTTTTTCTGAAAAAAAATTCCAAAAAGGGTTGACTTTTCCCCCTTGCTTGGATATAATAATCAACGTTGCAGCCGCCACGGCGGTTACAAAGCTGGGAAATGGCCCGGTAGTTCAGTTGGTTAGAACGCTAGCCTGTCACGCTAGAGGTCGTCAGTTCGAGCCTGATTCGGGTCGC